>JAKABK010000241.1 GCA_021796905.1 Actinomycetes bacterium | reverse complement strand
GGGATCCGCGCCGGCACTCCGCCGTCGGGACTCCGAAGGCACTCCGCCACCGGTGCTCAACCCGCCGGTCGGCGCCTCGTCGCGCTGAGCAGCGGTGACGCCGAGAGCCGGCTCCGGGTGGTCGGGACGGCGGAGATGCAGATGCCTGCTGTGAGCACCACGCCGGCGGCGGCGAGGACCCAGTCGAAGGGCGCCGGCGGGAGCGGGAAGAACGTGTCGTAGAGCACGTAGCCGAGCACCACGACCCCGACGGAGAGCACTGCGAGGGGGACGGGTCGGCGGTCCCGCCGCCAGATCCACACCGTCGCCGCGACGACGGTCATCAGGTAGGCGACGATGATCAGGTAGGCGCCGAGCTCGACGATGATCGTGAGCGCCCGCACCGGGCTGCGCTCGGAGGCGAACGCGACCAGCGCCGCTACGCTCGCCGACCCGGTGACCGCCAGCGCCCCGGTCGGGGACCGGTGGGCGGGATGGGTCCGGGTGAGGAACCGCCGGACCGGGCCCGGGGCGACCGCGTCGCGGGCCATGGCGAACAGCAGTCGGTTCGCGGCGTTGACGCAGGCCAGCTGGGCCCCGAAGGCGCTGATCACCCCGGCGATGTTCACCGCCGTGCCCATGGCCGGTCCGACGTAGACCGAAGCGAGGTGCACGAAGGGCGCCGGGGCTGCCGCCAGGGCCGCCGGTGTGGGGTAGGCGTTGTCTGCTATCCAGGTGAAGACGATGTAGACCGTCGCCGCTCCGACTAGCGACCAGGCGACGGCAGCGGGGATCGTGCGCGTCGGGTGCCGGGACTCCTCGCCGAGGGTGGCGGCCCCCTCGAAGCCGCTGAACGCCCCGAAGGCATTCACCACCCCCAGTCCGAGCACACCGAGCGCCACCCCGTGCAGCCCGAAGGGCGCAGCCGACAACGCCTGATGGTGATGGCCACCGCTTGCCAGGACGACCACGCCCACGATGCCCAGTAGGACCAGGGCGGCGCCCTCACAGGCGAAGATCGCGATCGACGAGACGGAGATCGACAGGTACGCGAGGACGATGGTGACCGCAGCGCCCGCCAGGGCCAGCCAAACCCACCATACCTGCACCCCGAAGGACCCGAGAAGGCTCTGGGCGATGTCTGCGGTGGAGGCGTACACCCCGCCGGCGAAGGACACGTAGACCGCCAGCAGCACCCACGCAGAGACGAAGCCGTAGGCGGGACCGACGGCGGAGCCGTTGAAGGCGTACACCGAGCCGGCAGAGTTGAACGACCGGGAGAACACGACGAAGGCGTAGGCGACGAAGGCCATCGCCACCAGCCCGAGCAGGTAGGCGAGGGCTCCGGACCCCCCGACGATGCCGGCCAGGACGGCGGGCCCGACGATCACCCCGGCCACCGGCCCCTGGATACCGACCGACAGGGCGACTGTCCGCACGAAGCGCAGTTGGGGAAGCCCGAGACGTTCGCCGGCGATGCTCGCCTCCACCACGCCGGCCAGGTCGGCCGGGTCCGGGCTCTCCGCGGTCAGGTGGGCTCCGCCAGCCGGGTCGGGCACGCCATCACGAACCCGCCGGCGGCGCGCCGCATTCCACCCGGACCGCTCCGGGGCGTCGAGGTGCTCCCCGGTCAGGGTGCTGGCGGGTCGAGGTGATCCACGAACCCCGGCACTGCTTCGCCGGCCCGCCGGGTGGGTCCGGTCCCTTGTCGCTATCGTCGGTGCTGTGCGCGCCACCGGCTGGGTCTACCGGTTGTACGCCTGGAGGCTGCGCCGTTCGCTCGCAGGCGCCCCACTGCCGCGCCATGTCGGGCTGATCATGGACGGGAACCGTCGTTGGGCGCGCGAGATGGGGCTCGCCAACCCGAGCATCGGTCACAAGTACGGCGCAGACCACGTCGAGGACGTCCTCTCCTGGTGCGAGCGGGCGGGTATCGCCCACGTGACCGCCTTCGTGTGCTCCACCGAGAACCTCCGCCAGCGCGACGCCGACGAGGTCGCCTACCTGATGAAGGTCATAGAGCAGGTGGTCGCCGACAAACTGAGCCGCGACCCGACCTGGCAGGTGCACGTCGCAGGTACCCTCGACGTGCTCCCCGACTCCACCGCGCGGGCGCTCAAGCACGCCGTGGAGGTGAGCCGGGACTGCCGCACCGGCCGGCACGTGACGCTGGCTGTGGGTTACGGTGGCCGTCAGGAGGTCATCGACGCCATCCGTTCGTTGTTGTCGGAGCGGGCGTCGGAGGGATCGACCCTCGAGGAGCTCGCCGAGACCCTCACCGCCGAGGACGTCGCCCGGCACCTCTACACCGCCGGCCAGCCCGACCCGGACCTGGTGATCCGAACCAGCGGTGAGCTGCGTCTCTCCAACTTCCTGCTGTGGCAGAGCGCCTACTCGGAGCTGTACTTCTGCGAGGCCTACTGGCCGGCGTTCCGGGAGATCGACTTCCTGCGGGCTCTGCGCAGTTTCGCCGCCCGCCAGCGTCGCTACGGGGGTTAGTGGCGGTGTCGGCGTGACCCGCCGGGCCCGGGGGGCGCTCGAGGCGGAGGTGATGGGGGTGCTCTGGACAGCGGGCGAGCCGCTCACCCCCGACCAGGTCCGCCGGCGCCTACCGGGTGAGCTCGCCTACACCACGGTGATGACCATCCTCGTCCGTCTGGTCGACAAGGGAGCGGTCAGCCGGCGCCAGCAGGGTCGCGGCTACGAGTACGAGCCCCGGCTCGACCAGGCCGGTCTCGCCGCCGAACGGATGAGGTCGATGCTCGAGGCCGAAGGTGATCGGGCGGGGGTGCTGAGCCGTTTCGTCGAGGGTCTCGACGCCTCCTCGGCGGCAGCGTTGCGTCGTGCGCTACGCGGGCGGACCGGGTCGTGACCGCGGTCCCCGTCGAGGCCTGGGTGGCTCTCACGCTGGCGAGCTCGGTGGTCTTCGGGGTGTCGGCACCGGCGGTGAGCCGGTTCCTGCCTCCGCGAAGTGCTGTCTGGCTGCTCTCCACCGGGTCGCTGCTGCTCGCCGGGAGCGCTGCGGTGGTGCTCGGACTGGTGGTGCTCAGCGTCGCCGGGGGGCTCGCTCCGATCGCGACTGTCGGGCACTGGTCGGCGCAGCGGGTGGCTGCCAACGAGCCGTTCGATCCGGCCACGGCCGTGGTCGCCGGCCTGCTCCTCGCCGCGGGGACCCTTCGCGCCGGGGTGGTGTCGTGGGGGACGCTGCGCCGGGTGCTCGCCGCCTGGTCGGCTGCCAGAGGATGCCCGGGGCCGCTGGTGGTGCTCCCCGATCCCGAGCCGCTGGCCTTCGCGGTGCCCGGATGGCCCGGTCGGATCGTCGCCAGCCGGGGTGTCCTCGATGCGTGCAGCCCCGAGGAGCGCCTGGCGGTCCTCGCCCACGAGCAGGCCCACCTCGACGGCCGCCACGACCTGCACCTCGTCGCCGTCGCGGTCGCCGCCGCCCTGGACCCGGCGCTGGTGGCCCTCCCGAGGGCTTCGCGCCGGGCGATGGAGCGCTGGGCGGACGAGCGGGCGGCGAAGGATGCCGGGGACCGGCGGATCGTCGCCGCGGCGATCGGTCGGGTCGCGGGGGCCGACCCCCCTGCGTGGAGGCTGCTCACCATCCCACTCGGGGCGACCGACGCCGAGTGGAGGGTCCGGGCGCTACTGCGGCACCCTCCGCCCCGGCGGATCGCCGCGACACTGGTGTTGGCCTCCGTCGGGATGGTCGCCGCCGGCGCTTCGCTCGTGGCCGGCCACGACATCGTCCAGGTCTTCGAGGCCGCGATGGGCCATCCCGTCGCGGCCACCCTCTCCGGCCGCTGACCTGCCGAGCGCCGGCGGGGTCACGTCTCCTCGGGGGCTCCCAGGGTCTCTTCGCGCCGGGCGCGGGCCGCGGCGGCCTTCTCCGAGAGGGTCCGGTGGGTCCGGGGATCGGGGAGAATGCCAGCCGGTCCGCCGAGCGCTGCGGCCGGAGAGGGTCTCACCCCCGCAGCGGGGCCCGGGTCCCGTCCGGGGGTCCGGTACCCCGAGCCGGTTCCGGTCGCGGGTCGGGCATCCCTGCGGTGGGCCGGAGCCTGCTCCCCGGCCACGTCGCGGTGATAGG
>JAKABK010000240.1 GCA_021796905.1 Actinomycetes bacterium | reverse complement strand
GACACGAGACGATCACCGTGCCACCGACCACTGCGTCTCCCCCGAACGCCCCGTCGCCGAGCCCGACCGAGGCGAGCTGCCCGCCGGTGCCGCCGAGCCGGTCGGCGCGGAGCAGGTAGCCGACGCCTTGCTTGCCGGCCTGGAACAGCAGTCCCCCGGGCAGTACCGCCGGGGACGTCGACCCCAGGTCCTGGTCCCGGGCGGAGAGGGTCGCGAAGTCGCTCGGGGTGAAGCGCCCGAGCAGCTCGAGGTGGGGCCCGAGACGCAGGACGCTGTCGGAGTCGTCGACGGCGTCGAAAGGTGCCCCGTTGCCGGTCGCGACGTACAGGCTGCCGTCGAGGGCGACCGGACCGGCCGGGGCCCACACCGCCGCCTCCCGCTGCGTGGGGGTGGTGAAGCCGAGGAGCGGGCCGGCACCCGACTCGGCGATCGCGGCCACCCGGCCCTTGTAGTCCGAGCAGTCGCCGTCCAGACCTCCGAACGCTACATAGACCCTTCCGTCGAGGATCGCCAGGGCCGATCGCTGCTGCTGGGCACGCGGGTCGCTGCCAGGCAGGTCGATCGGGCGGTGCCAGAGCGTGGCACCGTCGGCCAGGTCGAGGGCCCAGAGGGTGTGGTGGTAGCCGCCGGTCGCGCTGAAGGTGGTCACGAAGACCCGGCCGAGGGCCGGGTCGGCGACCGGTGTGCCGGTGATCCCCGACGGCAGGATGTCACCGCAGGGCAGGCCGCCGCGGACCGGAGCCGCGAGGTGCCGGCGCCACAGCACCCGGCCGGTCGCGGATGCGAGGGCGTAGACGGTGTCGTCCTCGGTGGCGACGATCACCCGGGTCCCGACGACCAGCGGCTGGGTGTAGACCGCTGCGTCGACCTGCGCAGTCCACGACCGACGCAGCGGCCCTCGATAGGCGGGCACGCCGGCGGCGAGCCCGCTACGGGTCGGCCCGCCACCGTAGGCCGGCCAACCCTCCGGCCCGGCAGCCGACCTCCCGGCGCCGGAGCGACCCGCGCCGCCCGAGCGGGCACCCGACGCCCCGGACGCCGGGACGCCGACCTGCGAGACGCCTGCCCCGGGCCCGGTGGATCCGCTGAGCCCCGGTCCCGCCCCGCCGGTGGAGGCTCCCGCCACGGATCGGGCTGCAGCCCCCACCGAGCCGACCGACCCGCAGCCGGCGGCGAGGATCCCGACGACCAGCAGGGCCGAGGCTCGTCCAGCGCGCACCTGAGCGAAGATACCGGTGGTCCCGACGCTGCGCCCGACTTCGGGGGGCGGGGCGCCCGAGGAGGCTTCAGGGCAGGCCGGCGAACGCCTCCTCGATGCGCCCCACCCCGTCGTCGGCCTCAGCTCCGGTCAGTGTGAGGGGGGGCGCGATCCGCAGCACGTTGCCGTACAGGCCCCCCTTGCCGATCAGCAGTCCCGCCCGCCGGGCGCCCTCGAGGACTGCGGTGGCCGCCCCCGGGTCGGGCTCGGTGGTGCCGGGACGGACCAGCTCGACGCCGACCATGAGCCCCCGGGCGCGGACCTCCCCCACGCACTCGTGGCCCCCGGCGACCCGCTCGATACCGTCACGCAGGCGGGCACCGACCACCTTGGCGTTGGTCTGCAGGTCGTGGCGCTCGACGTAGTCGAGGGTGGCGAGGGCGGCCCGGGCGGCGAGCGGATTGCCACCGAAGGTGGAGATCGAGTTGGCGCCGACGGCGTCCATCAGCTCGGCGCCGGCGACCACGCCGGCGATCCCGACCCCGTTGCCGAGGCCCTTGGCGAAGCTCATCGCGTCGGGGACGAAGCCATGCGCCCCGATCCCCCAGAAGTGCTCGCCCGTCCGACCCCAACCGCTCTGGACCTCGTCGGAGACGAAGAGGATCCCCCGCTCGGCGAGGACCTCGCGGAAACGCCCGAACATGCCGTCGGGCGGGATGGTGAAGCCGCCGACACCCTGGATCGGCTCGGCGATCATGCAGGCGACGTCCCCGGAGGTGGTCGTGTCGATGACCATCCGCAGGTCGGCTACGCAGGCGTCGACGAATGCGTCGTCATCGAGCCCGGCGAACGGCGAACGGTAGCGGTAGCCGCTCTGCACATAGCTCACCGTCAGCGGCGAGAACCCCGACGCCGACCAGCTGCGGTTGCCGGTCACCCCCATGGTGGCGTACGAACGTCCGTGGTAGCTGCCCTTCAAGGCGATCACCTGATTGCTCCGCCGTTTGCTGGTGGCGAGCAGCAAGGCGGTCTCGTTGGCCTCGGACCCGGAAGTGGTGAAGAACACCCTGGCGTCGCCGATACCGGAGAGGGCCGCGATGCGCTCGGCCAGCTCGATCTGCGCCTCGATCAGGTAGAGGGTGGAGGAGTGCAGGATCCGACCCGCCTGGTCCCGGATCGCGGCGACGACCTCTGGGACGTTGTGGCCGATCATCGTGGTGAGGATCCCGCCGAAGAAGTCGAGGTAACGGCGCCCTCCTGCGTCCTCGACCCAGCATCCCTGCCCACCGACCAGGGCGATCGGGTGCTCGTAGTAGAGAGCCAGCCAGCTGGGCATCACCGCCCGGTGGCGGGCCAGGAGGTCCTCGTGGGTGCTCATCGTCCCCTTCGCTCGTCTCGCGGCGCCCGGGGAGCCTACCGGGGTTCGCCGGGCGCCTCCTGGGAACCTGCGCCCGCGACCGGAGAGCCCACCGCATCTCGGAGCGTGCCGGCCCGATCGGCTACGACCGTCGCAGGACCCGCAAGGGCAGGACCCGCGGGCCGCGGATCTGGCCGGCCGACCAGGTGACCCGGTCGGGGTCGACCAGCTCGAAGTCGGGGAAGCGGGCCAGCCACTCGCTGAGAGCGACCCGCAGCTCCATGCGGGCCAGGTTGCTGCCGAGGCAGCGGTGGATGCCCAGCCCGAACGCGGCGTGGCGGTTGACCTGGCGGTCGAGCACGACCCGGTCGGCTGCAGGGAACACCTCGGGGTCGCGGTTGGCGGCGGGGAACGGGAGCAGGAGCCAATCGCCCTCTCGGAGCTGGCGGCCGCCGAGCTCGACGTCCCGGGCGACCAGTCTCGCCATGGTCACCGGGGCGTAGGCGCGGAGCATCTCTTCGACCGCGATGTCCATCAGTCCTGGTTCGGCAGCCAACCGGCGCCGGTCCTCGGGGTGGGTGGCGAGGTGCCACAGCGACGAGCCGATCGCCGACCAGGTGGTGTCGATACCAGCGATCAGCAACAGCACCATCGTGCCGCGCACATGGTCGGGGTGGAGCTTGTGGCCGTCGAGCTCGGCCCGGAGCAAGAAGCTGGTCAGGTCGTCACGCGGTTGGCTCAGGTGCTCGGCGATCCGGGCGTCCATGTACTGCTCCATCACCGCCTCGTCGGCACGGGCCCGGCGCTCCTCGGGCGAGTCGTCGACGTCCTCGAGCACCCCGCTGATGAACGAACGGAACACGTCGGCGTCCTCCTCGGGGAAGCCGAGCATCCTGACGATCACCCGCAACGGGATGTGGCGGGCGTAGTCGACCGACGCGTCGATCTCGTCGCCGGCGGCGGCGTCGAGCAGCTCCGCGCACAGCTTGCGGGTGTAGGGCTCGTAGCCGGCGACCGCCTTGGGGGAGAACGCCGGCAGCAGCATCCGCCGGGCGAGGCCGTGGAACGGCGGGTCGGAGGTGATCGGCGGGGCCAGGCCGATCGGCGCCGGCAGGTCGTGGGGACCGGGGCGGACCTCGCTGACCACCACGCTGCGGGAACTGAAGTGCTCGGTGTCGTAGGCGACGGCGGCCACGTCGGCGTGACGGACCGGGAGCCACGCGCCCCCGTAACGATCGGTGTGGGCTACCGGGCAGCGCCGCCTCAGGTCGTCCCAGATCGGGTAGGGGTCGGCAACCCACGCCGGGTCGGTGTGGTCGAAGTCGGTGGCGAAGTCCTCGACCGGTGGCCGCTTGCCGCTCATGGCATCCCCTCCAGGTTTCCACCGTTCATCTTGCCATCCGGGTGGCCGCCGCGGTGCCCGCCAGGGACGCGAGCGGATGGCTCGGGATCCGACGATCAGTTGAGCGTCGGGTCGGGCGGGTAGCGGGACACCAGCGCCAGCTCCCCGCCCTGGCG
>JAKABK010000239.1 GCA_021796905.1 Actinomycetes bacterium | reverse complement strand
AGCCCCCGGTGATGCAGGACCGCGCCGTGCAGGGCACGGCGGCGCAGGCGGCCGGCGACCCGGTCGTGTTCGCGATGCAGCCGCCCCCGCCGCCGATCGAGTCCTTCCCGGTCGGTGAGGGCCACCAGGGAGACGACACGCTGGTGGTCGACAGCACTGCGCAACTCCCTGTCGCCCCCGGAGCCCGTGAGGCGCCGAGGGCAGCGCCCCGACGCCTCGGTGGCAGCGACGAGACCGTCGTCGACGGGTCCTCAGCCGCTCATGGCGCGGGGCCGGCGGTGCGCCCCGACCAGCCGGCGCCCTGGCCCCCACCACCGGGCCCGTGGAGCGGGCAGCGCGCCGGCGGCTCGTAGCCGGGAGGAGACGACCGCAGCGTCACCAGTTCCGCCGCGACGGCCGTGGCAGTGCGGCACCCGGGTCTCGCAGCGACCCTGGGGGACGGTGGCGTCGGCAGCACCGACGGCCGGGTCCCGCGGCAGGCGACGGCAGAGCAGCCCACCGGGCTGCGGCGCGGCTCGGTGGGATCGCAGGCCCCGCCAGTCCGGTCGCTGCGCCTGTTCGTCGCAGGGCTCCGAGGTTTGGGGGAGCGCTGGTCGGCTGGTACTCGCCGGGCGGGCCGTCGTCGGGTGTCCTCGGCTGTCGTCTGCCAGCGCTTCCGTCTGCGTGCTGTTCTCGTGCCCGGCGAGGGCGTCGTGGGCTCGGGGTCTCGAAGGTCGACGCGGCCACCCCTACCTGGTACAGCGCGGGGCGCGACGGCATCTTCTACGGTCGCGTCCGAGGGGTGAGCGGGCGTTTCAGGACCCCCACCCTTGCGGTGATCACCTTCGGGGTGGTGATCCTCGTGGTCGGCATGGTCGCCGATCATCGTCGGACCCGACAACGGGGCCCTTCGGCTGCTCACGATCTCCGGGATCTGCACCATCGCGGTGCACGTGGTCGCCAACACCGCCCTGATTCTCGGCTGGTACCTCCACCGGCATCCCGAGATCCCCGCCGTAGCCGGGCGTTCGCGCGACGCGGAGGGTCCGGCGGTCCTGCGCTGAGCCCGACCGCTCCCCCTGAGCCGGCCTCTACCGGGGTCGAGCCGTGGTTGCCGTCGCCGGAGGCAGGTGCGAGGATGACCCATGGAGCTCGATGAGGTGCTGCGCCGGCGGCGCATGGTCCGCCACTTCAGCGACGAAGCGGTGTCCGCCGAAGACCTCGACGCACTGGTGGCAGCGGCGCTGCGGGCGCCGTCGGCCGGTTTCACCCAGGGTTTCCGGTTGCTGGTCCTCACCGATCCCGCCGACCGGGAGCGTTTGTGGGAGGCGACCGACTGGTCCCCGCCGGACCCGCAACGGGACCGGATGGCCGCGGAGATGCGCGCCGCTCCGGCGGTGATCGTGCCGTTGTGCTCCGAGGCCGCCTACCGTGAGCGTTACGCCGAGCCGGACAAGGCGTGGATCCCCGACGAGGACATCTGGGCGGTCCCCTACTGGTACGTCGACGCCGGCTTCGCGGCGATGCTCGTGTTGTTGAAAGCCGTCGACCTCGGCCTCGGGGCGGTGTTCATCGGCCAGACCCCCCGCTTCGTCCCCCGTTTCAGGGAGGCGTTCGGGGTGCCCGACGCCTTCGAGCCGATCGGGCTGGTCCTCGTCGGCCACCGCCATCCCGACGTCGGTCCCGCCTACCGCAGCGAGCGTCGCCGCCCGGTCGAGGAGATGGTCCACCGGGGGCGTTGGGGGGGCCGGTAGCGGCTGTCGCCACCGCGAGGCTCAGGCGCGGTCGGCGGGGCCTTTCCCCACCACCGCACCCGACAGGCCGGCGCCGACGCGTGCGACGGTCGGCAGGACCGCCTCGACGTCGTCGTCGGTGCTGCGGTGGTTGACGAAGCAGGCCCGCAGGCAGGTCCGGCCGTCGACCCGGGCGGGGGCGAGGTAGACGTCGCCGTCGGATTGCAGCGCGCTCGCCAGGGCGGTGTGGTACACGTCGGGGTCGGTGACCCCGGCGGGCAGGTGCCGGAAGCACACCGTCGACAGCTCCGGTTCGAGCACCAGCTCGAAGTCCGGGTCGTCGGTGACGAGCCGGGCGAGCCGGGCGGCCTGGGCCAGGTTGGTCTCGATCGCGGCGCGCACCGCCGCCGCGCCATGCACCTTGAACGCCAACCACACCTTGAGGCTGCGCAGCGGCCGGGAGTACTCGAGGGTCAGGTCGACTCCGTGGACCTCGGCCTCGTCGTGGGGCAGGTAGGTCTCCTCGTGGGAGAAGGCGCGTCGCAACGCCGACACGTCGCGCACCAGTAGCACGCTGCAGGGTTTGGGGACATACAGCCACTTGTGGGCGTCGACGGTCGCGGAGTCGGCCCGGTCCAACCCGGCGAAGAGGTGCCCCTTGGTGGACGTCGCCGCCGCCGGCAGCCCGTAGGCGCCGTCGACGTGCAACCAGACGCCCTCCTCGCCGCAGACCTCGGCGAGGGCGGCGAGGTCGTCGACCGCTCCGGTCAGGGTGCTGCCGGCGTTGGCGACCACCGCGACCGGCGTGACCCCGGCCGCCCGGTCCGAGCGGATCGCCTCGGCCACGCCGGCCACCTCGACCCGGTGGCGGGAGTCGATCGGTACCGCCCGGACCCCGCCGCCACCGATACCGAGCAGCTCGGCGGCGCGCCGCACCGAGTAGTGGACCTCCTCCGAGCAGACCAGCGACAACTGTCGACCGCTGAGGCCGTCACGGCGGGACCCGGGCAGGGCGTGCTCCCTCGCCGCGGCGAGGGCGGTCAGGTTCGAGATCATCCCTCCCGACGCCATTATCCCACCGGTGGCCCCGAAACCGACCAGTTCGGCCACCCAGCGCACCGCCTGGGTCTCGAGCAGCCCGGCGCCACCCGCCTCGACCGCGACGTTGACGTCGTGGGAGGCCATCAGCGCGTCGCCGAGCACCCCGATCTCGAGGCCCGAGGACCCGACGTAGGCGAGGAACCGGGGACGGCTCTGGGCGATGCTCGCGTCGAGCACCGCCGCGGCGTGGTCGAGGGCGCCGAAGGGGTCCCCGGGGGCTTCCGGGAGGGGGCCGTCGAGGGAGGCCCGCAGTTCGGCGGTGACCGCCGGCTGGCCGGCCCGGGGGTGGTCGAAGCTGCGCCAGGCGGCGAGGACCAGTTCGGCGGCGTGGGCCAGGACGGCTTCCCTGTCAGCCAGTGCCAGCGGGTCGCCGAGCGCGGGGCGCGGCGGCGGCAGGCGCCCCGGTTCGCCGGCGCCGGCTCCCCGGTCCGGATCCTCGCCGCGGTCTTCCATCGCCTGCCTCCCCGGAGCTCGTTGGGACCCAAACTACACTCGGCGGCTCGCCGTGCCCCTCCCCCGGGAGGGCCCGGGTGGTCACTAGGATCACCCGGATCAGCACTGGTCGAGCGAACTAGGGAGCCAACGTGGCCGAGGTGGAGATCGGGCGGGGCAAGACGGGTCGGCGGGCGTACGGCTTCGACGACATCGCCATCGTCCCGAGCCGGCGTACGAGGGACCCCGAGGACGTCGACATCAGCTGGGAGATCGACGCGTACCGCTTCGAGCTGCCGCTCATGGCGTCCGCCATGGACGGGGTGGTGAGCCCGGCGACGGCGATCGAGATCGGCCGCCTCGGCGGCGTCGGGGTGCTCAACCTCGAAGGCCTCTGGACCCGCTACGAGGACCCCGAGCCGCTCCTCGAGGAGATCGCGGCGCTCGAGGCCGACAAGGCCACCGCCAGGATGCAGCAGATCTACTCGGAGCCGATCAAGGCCGAGCTGGTCACCCAGCGGATCCGGGAGGTGAAGGAAGCCGGGGTGACGACCTGCGCCTCTCTCACCCCGCAGCGCACCGAGCAGTTCGCCCGGGCGCTGCTCGAAGCCGAGCTCGACCTGTTCGTGATCCAAGGGACCGTGGTGTCGGCCGAGCACGTCTCGAAGACCACCGAGCCGCTCAACTTGAAGCGTTTCATCCGCGAGCTCGACATCCCGGTGATCGTCGGGGGTTGCGCCTCCTACCAGGCGGCCCTGCACCTGATGCGCACCGGGGCGGTCGGGGTCCTGGTCGGTGTCGGCCCGGGCCACGCCTGCACCACCCGGGGGGTGCTCGGCATCGGGGTG
>JAKABK010000238.1 GCA_021796905.1 Actinomycetes bacterium | reverse complement strand
GCCGGTTCGCCCGGCGATCGGCGGCCCGCGGACCGGCAGCGGCCGTCACCCGAGCCGGTCAGCCGAGCAGCCGGGCGGTGGCCCGCCTGCCGGGGAGCTTGACGACTTCCAGGGCGTTCGGAAGCTGCTCTTTGATCGAGTTGTCGTGGGTGACCACCAGCACCTGGCGGAACCTCCCTCGCAGCTGTTCGAGGGCCTGCAGCATCCGCGCCTTGCGGTCCTCGTCAAGGGGACCGAAGACCTCGTCGAGCACCAGCAGGCCCACCGAGCCGCCGGACTGGAACCGGACGTGCTCGCTGATCGCCACCCGGAGCGCGAGGTTGGCGAGGTCGATCTCCGAACCCGAGAAGCGGTCGAGGCCGTAGACCCGGCCGGCGTCGCTGATCTGCAGCTCGTAGGTCTCCGGGTCGACGAGCAGCTGGTCGTACTCGCGGTCGGTGAGCTCGCCGAACAGGTCGGCTGCCTGGGCGGCGAGGCGGGGCCCGACCGACGCGACGACAGTGTTGCGGAACTCCGAGAGCAGCGCCGCCAGGCGGGCGAGGTGGCGTGCCTCACCCTCGAGCTCCCCGAGACGCCCGTGGCTGGCCCGGCCCTCCGCGAGGCGGGCGGCCCGCTCCTCGGCCTGGGTGCGGCGTTTGCCGGCGGCGACCTCGGCTTCCTGGGCGCTCCTGGCCGCCGCCCGGCTGGCGAGGACCGCGGCGTCGCGGGCGGAGGCTGCGGACGCGAGGGCTTCACGATCGAAGCCGAGGGTCCGGACCTGGTCGCGGAGTGCCTCGACCTCGCGGCGAGCGTCGGCGATGCGTTGCTCTGCGGTGGCGAGCGACGCCTCCACCGCCGGGCGACGCCCGAGGCGGCCCCGAAGGGTCGTGGCGGTGGTCGCCGAGGACTCGCGGGCGGTCACCGTTCCACGCTCGATAGCGACCAGGCGATCGAGCTCGTCGGCGCGCAGGCGCTCCAGGTCGGCGGGGCCGTCACCGACCCCGGTCGGCCCGCCTGTCCCCGCCCCGCCCCCCCCGACGCCGACCGAGCCCCCGACACCGACCCCGGCGGCGGCCGCAGCGGCGGACCGCAAGGCGTCCTCGGCGTTCGCTCGGGTGGCCCGGGCCAGCTCCCATTCGCGATGCGCCCGGGCGAGCTCCCCGGCCCGTCGTTCGGCTGCCTCGGCGGCCTCGACCGCCCGTCGGGCTCCGTCGAGCGCACCGGCGTGAGCGGTCTGCAGCTGTTCGACGAGGGCCCGGGCGGCCTCGAGCTCCTCCCGGCGGTGGTCCTGGACCGACGTCCACGCCTCACCTAGCGGCTGGCCGCAGAGCGGACAGTCGGCGTCGGGGCGCAGCGAAGCGGAGCGCTCCAGCTGCTCGGCTGCGAGCCGGGCGGCGCCGGTGGCGCCGGTCAGCCGGCCGGCGATCTCGGCGGCGACCTCGGCGGCTGCGCCGGACGCCCTACGGGCGACTGCTGCCTGCTGCTCCGCCGGGAGCGGGTCGGGGGGTTCGGGCCCGAGAGCGACGGCGTCGAGGCGCACGCGGGCGTCGAGCAGTCCCAGCAGGGCAGCGAGGCGGGCCCGGACCTCCTCGAGGCCGGCCGCGCCGGCCTCGGCGCCGGCCAGCTCCCCGGCGGCCGCATCGAGCTCCCGGAGCTCGGCGGTCAGCTCCTCGGCTCTGCGCAGCTCCCCGTCGAGCTCCTTGCGGGCCGCCTGGCCCCGCAGGACCAGTCCGTCCCAAGCCTGGCGGAGCTCGTCGAGGGTCGCCCAGCGGGTCTGGGCGGCGACCTCGGCGGCCGTGGCCGTCTCGGCGGCAACGCGCTCCTCGGCGGCGACGGTCTCGGCGGCGGCGGCCGCCGCGTCGGCGTCGGCGGCCTCGACGACCAGCGCGTCGAGGTCGGGCAGCACCGAGCGCAGCTGGGTGAGCTGAGCCTCGCGTTCCCGGGCGTCGCGGCGGGCCGCGTCACGGGCGGCGTCGAGCGGGGTGATGCCGAGCAGCTGCAGGACCAGGCGGCGGCGCTCGGCCGGCGCCTGGTCCGAGAACGCGGCGAGCTGTTTCTGCTCGGCGAAGACCGACGCCCGGAAGGCGGCGTCGTCCATCCCGAGCACCGAGCCGACGTAGCGGCGGGAGTCGGTCGAGCCCTCGGCCATCACCAGCCCGTCGCAGTGCGCTTCGGCCTTCATGGTCGAGTTGATCCCTGTCAGCCACCGTCTGACGAGGTAGAGGTGCCCTTCGTGCTCGAATTCCACCTCGACCACGCAGTCGCCGCCCACCCCGGCCGAGCGGATCTCGGCGCGGTCGGTGCGGGCCTTTCCCCACAGGGCGAAGTTGACCGCCTCGAGCAGGGTCGACTTCCCGGCACCGTTCGGGCCGTAGATGCCGACCAGCCCGGGGGGCAGGGCGAGGTCGAGCTCGTCCTCGTAGACCCGGAAGTTGCGCAGGTAGAGGCGGGTGAGCAGCACGCCGGCGCCGGCCCTAGCCGGCCGCCTCGACCGCCGCCTCCAGGTAGCGGTGGCCGAGGTCACGGATCCGGGGACGGTCGAGGCCGGTCAGGTCCTGGCCCTCCAGGTATCCGTCCCACTGGCCGCCGATGGTCTCGACGCTCGGCAGCTCGGAGGGCACCGCGGTGTCCACGAACTGCGGTTCGAGCTTGAGGTGCAGCGCGCCTGCCGACGCTTCGCGCACCTGGTGCAGGTCGAGCATCCGGTACGCCTGCGGGTCGACGCTCTCCAGGTACAGGCGCGCCACCGAGCCCTCGGGGGCGGCCGCGGCCCGCTCCAGGACCGCTTCGGCGAGCTCGGTGGGGGAGAGGCCGAGGGCGTAGACCGCCTCGAGGGTGACGAGCGGGCGGGTCCCGCCGAGGGGGACGTGCCGGCACTCTCCGGTGTCGGTGTCGAGCACCACGATCCCCTTGGGTCGCTCCGGTTCGTCGGAGAACTGGAACGTGTCGGTCGACCCGGCGTACCACATGGTGTCGTCGACCCGGGCGAAGCCGTGGTAGTGGCCGAGCAGCACCAGGTCCGAGCGCAGGCGTCCCTTGTCGATCTCCAGCTCGTTGATGTCGGAGTGCTTGGGTTGGAGCTGGGCGAGGCGGGGGTGGGTGAGCAGCAGGTTGGTGCGGTCGGTGCTGGCCGAGGCGGCCGCCTCGTCGAGGGCGCCGAGCGCGGCGTCGACGGTGAGCATCTGGGGCACGGCGTGCACGACCAGCCCGGGAAGCTCGAAGCGCCGGTAGCTCAGACCCGGGGCGAAGTGCATCTCGGGGAAGCTGTCGGCGAGGGTCGAGTACGGGCTGCCGGTGCCCGGCAGTCGGGGGGTGTCGTGGTTGCCGCTGATCGCCACGAGCTCGACACCGTGGTCCCGGACCCGGGCGAGGGCCCGCTGGGCGACACGGTAGGAGCGGTAGGTGGGCCTCGGGTGGTCGAAGACGTCGCCGAGCCAGCAGACCAGGTCGGGTTCCTGGGCCAGGGCGAGGTCCACGGCCGCCTCGAAGGAGCGCTCGAAGTCGGCTTCGCGCTGGTTGACACCGGTCTCGGTGGTGTATGGGTAGTAGGCGCGCCCGAGGTGGGCGTCGCCGATGGCTGCGACCCGCATGCGACCAGCAAACCAGAAGCCTGCGACGGATGCCAGCGGTGTAGTTCGCCGGGGTCGGGGGGCAGCGGCCAGAATGCAGCGGTGAGCGACTCGCGCAACGAGTGGGACCCCGGCCCGGCCGGTCCTCCGGTCGAGGCGGTGCCGGCGGCGACGGTGGTGCCGTTGCGGACCGGGCCGGGCGGTCTCGAGGTCCTGTTGGTGCGCCGGCGGCGGGGCGGGGCGTTCGGCGGGCTGTGGGTGTTCCCCGGCGGGCGGGTCGAGGTGACCGACGCAGCCGCAGCGGTGGCCTTGCCGAGCGACCGGGTGGGCGAAAGGGGGACCGAGGTGGCGGTCGCCCGGCGCGCCGCGCTCCGGGAGGCGGCCGAGGAGGCCGGGCTGGTCCTCGAAGCCTCCTCGACGGTGGTCCACTCCTGGTGGTTGCCGCCGCCGGAGACCTCGAGACGCTTCTCGACCTGGTTCTTCCTCGGTGAGGTCGACAGCGGATCGGAGGTGAGCGTCGATCGTGAGGAGGTCCACGAGCACCGG
>JAKABK010000237.1 GCA_021796905.1 Actinomycetes bacterium | reverse complement strand
TGCCTCGGCGGGGTGGTCCTCCAGGCGCTGCTCGCCGGCAACCCGGCGAGGGCGACCGAGCTGGCCGCCCGCCTCCAGGACATCTTCGGGCGCGACAACCTCTTCGTCGAGCTGCAGGACCACGGCTTGGCCGACCAGCGCCGCACCAACCCACAGCTGCTCGACATCGCCCGGCGGATCGGCGCCCCGCTGCTCGCCACCAACGACAGCCACTACACCGAGCGGGCCGACGCCGTCGCCCACGACGCCCTGCTGTGTGTCCAGACCGGCTCGGTGATGGACGACCCGAAGCGCTTCAAGTTCGACGGCCAGGAGCACTACTTGAAGACCGCGGCCGAGATGCGCCAGTTGTTCTCCGGGCTCCCCGAGGCGTGCGACAACACCCTGTGGGTCGCCGAGCGTGCCGAGGTCGAGATCGACTTCGGCAACCCCAAACTGCCGAGCTTCCCCCGACCAGCCGGCTTCGCCGACGCCGACGCCTACCTCCGCCACCTCGCCCACCGGGGGGCCGAGGAGCGCTACGGAGCGCCGCTGCCCGAGGTGGTGGTGGGGCGCCTCGACTACGAGCTCGGGGTCATCTCGTCGATGGGCTTCTCCGACTACTTCCTCGTCGTCTGGGACCTGATCGACCACGCCCGCTCCAAGGGCATCCGTGTCGGTCCGGGACGGGGCAGCGCCGCGGGGTGCTGCGTGGCGTACTGCCTGCGGATAGTCGACCTGGACCCGATCGCCCACGGGCTGATCTTCGAACGGTTCTTGAACCCGGGCCGCAAGCAGATGCCCGACATCGACATGGACTTCGACGAGCGGTACCGCTCAGAGATGATCCGCTACGCCGCCGAGCGGTGGGGCTGGGACCACGTCGCGCAGATCGTCACCTTCTCCACCATCAAGGCCCGCGCCGCGGTGCGCGACGCGGCGCGGGTGCTCGGCTACCCCTACAGCGTCGGTGACCGGATCGCCAAGGCGATGCCGCCGCTCGTGATGGGCCGCGACACCCCGCTGTGGGCCTGCCTGGAGGAGCACCCCAAGTACGCCGACGGTTTCAAGGCGGCGGTCGAGCTGCGCGAGATGTGCGCCGCAGATCCCGACGTGAAGCGGGTGGTGGACGTCGCGCGGGGCTTGGAGGGGCTCCGGCGCCAGGACGGGATCCACGCCGCGGCGGTGGTGATCTCGGCCGACCCGCTCACCGAGCACCTCCCGATCCAGCGCAAACCCGAGGCGGGTGGCCGGCCCGAGGACGCCCCGATCGTCACCCAGTACGAGATGCACGGCGTCGAAGAGCTCGGACTGCTGAAGATGGACTTCCTCGGGCTGCGCAACCTCTCGGTGATCGAACGGGCGCTCGACCTGATCGAGGCCGGCACCGGGGAGCGCCCGGACATCGACTCGCTGCCCTTAGACGACCCGGCGACCTTCGAGATGCTCCGCCGGGGCGAGAGCATCGGGGTGTTCCAGCTCGAGGGCGGTCCGATGCGGGCGCTGCTGCGCTCCCTCGCCCCCACCGAGTTCGCCGACATCGCAGCCCTCAACGCCTTGTACCGGCCGGGGCCGATGGCGGCGAACATGCACAACGACTACGCCGACCGCAAGAACGGTCGCAAGCCGGTCACCTACTTGCACCCCGACCTCGCCGAGGTGCTCGCCGACACCCAGGGGCTCATGGTCTACCAGGAGTCGATGATGCGGGTGGCCCAGAAGTTCGCCGGCTACAGCCTCGAGGAGGCCGACAACCTGCGCAAGGCGGCCGGCAAGAAGGTCCGCGAGATAATGGCGAAGGAGCGGGAGAAGTTCGTCGCCGGCTGCGAGGCGACCGGCTACGGGCGGCAGCTCGGCACCGCGCTGTTCGACATCATCGAACCGTTCGCCGATTACGCGTTCAACAAGAGCCACGCCTACGGCTACGGGCTGGTGATCTACTGGACGGCCTGGCTCAAGGCCAACCATCCCGCGGAGTACCTCGCGGCGCTGCTCACCTCGGTCAAGGACGACAAGGACAAGACCGCGGTGTACCTGGCGGAGTGCCGGGCGATGGGCATCGAGGTGCTCGTGCCCGACGTCAACGTCTCGGCAGGGGAGTTCACCGCGGTTCGCGGAGGCGGGGCGCAGGGGAAGGGGGTGATCCCCTTCGGCCTCGCGGCTATCCGCAACGTCGGTGAGGGCCTGGTCGAGCGGATCGTCGCCGAGCGGGAGGCCGGCGGTCCCTTCACCGACTTCTACGATTTCGCCCGGCGCGTCGACCCGGTGGTGCTCAACAAGCGGACGGTCGAGTCGCTCGCCAAGGCCGGCGCCTTCGACTCCCTCGGCCACCCCCGGATGGGGCTCTGCCAGGTCCTCGACCAGATCGTCGACCGTACCCTCGCCCGCCGGCGGGAGGCCGAACAGGGGGTGATGAGCCTCTTCGGTGACCTCGGGGAGACCGACGGCGGAGCGGGTTTCGACGACGCGCGGGTGGCGATCCCCGACGTCGAGTTCGACAAGAGCCAGCGTCTCACCTTCGAGAAGGAGATGCTCGGCCTCTACATCTCCGACCACCCCCTCCTCGGCCTCGAGGCTGCCCTCGGCCGTCACGCCGAGGTGACCGTCGCCGAGCTGCGCGACGAGCCGGCGACCGGGGACCGGGGCGAGGCTCGCTGGGTGGGCGGGGTGGTCACCGGGCTCAGCCGCAAGTACACCAAGCGGGGGGAGCTGATGGCTACCTTCGTGCTCGAGGACCTGCAAGCGGCGATCGAGACGTGGGTGTTCCCGCGCACCATGGGCGACGTCGGTCATCTCCTCGCCGACGACGCCGTCGTGTGCGTGAAGGGACGGCTCGACACCCGTGAGGACCAACCGAAGCTGATCTGCATGGACCTGAAGCGCCCCGAGCTGAGCGCCGGGGCCGAGCCCCTCCACCTCCAGCTGCCGTTGCACGCGTTGAGCGAGGAGCGGGTCGACAAGCTGAAGAAGGTCCTCGGCGACCACCCCGGGGAGTCACCGGTGCTGCTCCACGTCGGCACCAAGTGCATCCGTCTCGACGCTGCCTGGGGGGTCCAGACGAGCACCGGGCTGCTCGCCGAGCTCCGGGTGCTGCTCGGCCCGGACTGCCTTTGGAACCCAACCCTGCGAAGCGCCTAAAATGGACGGTAGGACCACGCCGGTACGAGGAGAGTAGTCACCACATGCCCCTGGAGGTCGACACCAAGGACTGCACCGCCCTCGCCGACGGCGAGCTGGCCGAGATGGCGGACTCGGTCACCGACGGACCGGCGGGTTTCGACATCGGCCTGCTGTCCAAGCAGGCCGAGGAGTGGGTGCTCGTCACCCAGGTACGCGACGCAGGCAAGCTGGCCGGCTTCTCCTTCTGCACTCTCGAGCGCATCGGCGGCACGCCGTGCCTTCTCTGGGGCCTGGCATCGGTGGTCCGGAGCCCCGAGCGGGCTCAGGTCCTCGAGGCGTTGGTCGCCGACCAGTTCCGTCGGGCGGTGCTCGCCTTCCCCGACGAGGACGTCCTGGTCGGCACCCGCTTCATCGAACCTGGCGGTTTCGCTGCCTTCGAAGGGCTCGAAGAGGTCTGCCCCCGACCGGGTCACAAGCCGACCGGCGAGGAGCGGGCCTGGGCGCGACGACTGGCCAAGCGTTTCGGGGCCGAGGGACGCATCGACGATCGCAGCTTCGTGATCACCGGCGACGGGACCGCCCCGGGGGTCTTCGACTTCTCCGCCGAGGACCCCGCTTCGCTGCCCGCCGAGATCTCCGCCTTCTTCGCCCCGATCGAGCGTTCCCGGGGTGACGTGCTGGTCGCCTTCGGCTGGGGCATGGCCGAGGACCTGGCAAGCCGCTACTCCTCGTAGCTGCCCCCATCACCGCCGGTGGCGGCCCCCCGAAGGGGTCCGGCACCGGCCGGCGGGGGGCTCGACCGCCGCGCTGCCCCGCCGTTGACGCCGGCCCGCCCTCCTGCCCCGCCCGGACTGCGGGTCCCCGGCCTCCGCCTCGCCCCGTCGGCGCTGCGGTGGTGGCGAGCGGTGGTGGCGGCGAGCGCTGCTCAGGCCGCGACCCGTCCCTTGCGGGCCACCGCGTCGACGGTCGCCGCGGCGACGAGCACCAGGGCGGTGACCATGTACT
>JAKABK010000236.1 GCA_021796905.1 Actinomycetes bacterium | reverse complement strand
CAGCCCGGTGCCCCGGCTCTCGGGCAGTCGACGTTCGGGCCTCCGGGACCGTCGTCGTACATCCAGGCGAAGTCGGCGGCGAGAGCTGTCCGGTAGCCCCAGGAGATGTTGGACGCCCATGAGTGGTGCGGGGGGCCCAGCGGGTCGCGACCGGCTCTGGCTCCCTGGAGGGCGAGGGCGTCGAGAGGAGCTGACTGCGGCAGTGCGGGCAACCCCCGGCTGGTGCGCTCGGCGTTGGCGACCGCCACGAGCTGTGCGCCCGGGGCGAGCCCGGAGAAGTCGGCTGGGAGCAGGAGCGGTCCGTAACCCTCGGTGGCCCTCGCCGTGTCGATTGCCGTGAGGGCGGCCCGGTTGCAAGCGATCACCGACCCCGGGGCGAAGCAGGAGACCGAGAAGGCCGCTGGTGGGGAGATCGAGCGTGCCGGATCGGACCCGACCGGCAACGGGGTGGTCGGCACCGTGGGCAGCGACACCGGCGGGAGCCGAGGAGCGTCGAAGCAGAGGACCCGCCCGGTGGAGGTCAACATCCAGTACCCCTCGCCGCCGGCGGCGAAGCTGACCACCGAAGCTCCGGCGAGCTCACCGGAGCCGTTCCCGTGCCAGGCGGCGCCGTCGAGCGCCAACACCTGGCCGTCGGAAGTCGCGAGCCAGTACCCGTGGCCGCCGGGGGCGGGAGCCATGCCGATCACCCGAGAGCCGGCCGAGGCCGCTGGACCGGTGGCGCCGGATCCCGTGGTGCCGGACCCCGTGGCGCCGGAACCGGTGCCCAACGCCTGCCGCGCTGCGGTGGCGTTCCCGTAGGCGAGCACCTGGCCCCGGCGGGTGACGAGCCGGTACCCCCGCCCGTCGGGGGTGGGGGTGATCCCGACCACCGGTGAGGCGAGGGTCCGGTCGGCAGCGGAGCCCGCCCAGCGCGCCTCCCCGAAGGCGAACACGTGGCCGAGGGCGGTCACCACCCAGTAGCCGTGGCCGCCGGGAGCGGACGCGATCGCGACCGCGGCGTGCAACGACCGCGACCCGAACGAGCGGGCCGCCCCGAACGCCTCGACCTGACCGTCGCTGCAGAGCAGCCAGTACCCCTCAGCCGCCGGGTCGGCGGCGATGGCTGTCGTCGGGTTCGACGGCGTCTGTCCGCACGGTGCCTGGTTGGATGGCGCCTGTCCGGCGGCGGCCTGGTCGGTCGCCGGCGCCGACGCTTCGAGCGGCGGCGCGGTCCCTGCCGAGACCACCGTCCCGTCGGCCAGGGCTGCCCAGTACCCACCCGCGGGTCCTGCGGCCGCCCCGACCACCCGCGCCCAGCTCTCGGCCGCCGACCGCGAGGTTCGTGGATGGGATCGCGATCGTGGTCGGGATCGCTGTGGTGATAGTTGGTTCGTGGTCGCTGTCGACGGCCGCCCGGCTGGCGAGGTCCCGGTAGCGCTGACCGCGCCTCGGCTGGCGGGGGCCGTCCCGGTCGACCCCGGCCACGCAGCAGACAGCGCGAGGAGGCCGGCGGCCAGGGCGGGGAGGCTGCGGCGGGTGAGGGCGAGGCGGGGTCGCGACCGGTCGACGAGGGCCACGAGGTTCCCATCGGCCGGCGGCGTCGGGTGGCGGAGCGCCGGTACGAGAAGCTTCCCGTCTTGCGGCAATCACCGGCACCGCTGACGGCCAGCGGTCGCCGACCGTCGCTTCGCTGTCGTCCAGCACGCTCCGTCGTCTGCGGTCAGTGTGCGGCCAGGCAGTACCCTCGGCTCGTGGAAGACCGGACCCGGAGACCTGGACCGGCCCTACAGCCTGGCGCAGCGGACGGGCCGGTCGTCGTCTACTGGCGGCCCGGTTGCTACTTCTGCAACCGCCTGCTGAGAGCCTTCGATCGGGCGGGTGTCCGCTACGAGATGCGCGACATCTGGCAGGACGACTCTGCCCGGGAGCTGGTCCGGGCTCACAACCGGGGCGACGAGACCGTTCCTACGGTCGCGCTCGGTGAGGTGGTGCGTACCAACCCCGACCCCCAGCGCTACGTCGAGTGGTTGGCCGCCTACCACCCGGAGCTGATCGGCGGACCGGCCGGCGGTGTCGAAGGGCGCGACGACCTGGCGGCCCGGCGGGACCGGGATGTCTGACCGGCCGGAGGTCCCGGGAGCGCCGCGGCCCCGGGAGGTCCCTCAGGGTGGCGAGGTGGTCGTGGCCCAGTCGGTATGGCCACCACCGCTCGGGGGGGCCGGTGCGGGGGTCGGTGCCGCCCCGGGCGCCGGCGGGGGACCGTGGGAGCCGTGCTCGGGCCCCGGCTCGCAGTGGGAGCCCGGGCCGCCGCGCCGCCCGGGCGCCGGTGTCGCGGTGGTCGCCCTGCTCGTGGCGCTCGCCCTCGTCGCGGGGGTCGGTATCGGCCGCTCACTTCCCGCCTCGGCCCCGGTGCGAGGATCGTCGGTCGCTCCGGGCGCCGGCGCCGTGGGACCGACAGGAACCGGCGGGTCGGGGTCCATCGGCAAGGGACCGAGCGGTCACCGCCCCACGACCGGCAGCGCCGCCGAGCCTCCCGGCGCGGCCGAGGTGGCGTCCGCCGCCGGGGCGGTCATGGCGTCGGTGGTCGACCTCGACAGCTCGCTCGGCTACGAGGGGCTCGTCGCGGCGGGAACCGGGATCGTGATCGGGTCCAAGGGGATCGTGCTCACCAACAACCACGTGGTCGACGGCGAGACCTCGCTCAGCGCGTTCGACGCTGCCACCGGGCGCCGCTACCGGGGGGTGGTGGTCGGCTACGACGTCGGAGCGGACGTAGCGGTCGTTGCACTCGACGGAGCTTCCGGGCTCCCGGTGGCGGTCACGGCGCCAACAGGAGCGCAGGTGGGCGAACAGGTGGTGGCGGTCGGCAACGCCGGCGGCAAGGGGGGCCGCCCGACCGCCGATGGGGGCAACATCGTCGCCCTGGGCCGCTCGGTCGTCGCCAGCGACCGGGCCGAAGGCACCACCGAGCACCTCTCCGGGCTGATCGTGACCGACGCCCGGGTACGCCTCGGTGACTCGGGCGGCCCGCTGGTGGACGCCGCCGGGGCGGTGGTCGGCATGGACACCGCCGCCGCGGTGTCCGGGTCCGGCGCGACCGACGAAGGTTTCGCCATCCCGATCACCACTGCCCTCGCGATCGCCCGTCGGATCATCGCCGGGACGGCGTCGGGCGCAGTCCACGTCGGGCCCACCGCCTTCCTCGGGGTGCGTACTGCGTCGAGCTGCGGGACCGGGTCGGGTCACAGCTCCGTCCCGAGCGCTTCGGGGGCGCTGGTGTGCGTGGTGGTCCGCGGGAGCCCCGCGGCCGCCGCCGGCCTGGTGCCGGGTGAGGTGATCACGTCGGTCTCCGGCCGGCGGGTGGACGGTCCGGCGGATCTCAGCCGGGTGCTGGAGGCCGGGTTCCGCCCGGGCGAGACGGTCAGCGTCGACTACGAGCGGGCCGGGACCACCCCGGCGGCCCGGACGGTGAGGGTCACGCTCGGCAGCGGCCCTCCGGGATGAGCCTGGAGGTCGCGCGCTCCGCCGCGGGGCTCCCCGCCGCCTGGTCCCCCGCCGGCGAGCCTCCCGATGCCGATCCCCCCGCCGCCGGGTCCCTCGCCCTGGACTTGGTGTCCCGGCTCGCCACTGCCGACATCTCGTTGCGGGACCGGCTCCGCCTGGAGCGCCGGCTGCGACGTCTCGGCACCCCGGGGCACCGTGCCGACCCTTCACGACTGGAGGTAGAGATCGGCCGCTCCGAGGGGCGGATCGCACGCCGGCGTGCCGGGGTCCCGGACGTCGTGCCGACCTATCCGCTGGAGCTGCCGGTGAGCCAGCACCGCGAGGAGCTGCTCGCGGCGATCGCGGGTCACCAGGTCGTGATCGTCGCCGGCGAGACCGGGTCGGGGAAGACGACCCAGCTGCCGAAGATGTGCCTCGAGCTCGGGCGTGGGGTTCGCGGCACCATCGCCCACACCCAGCCGCGGAGGATCGCTGCCCGGACCGTCGCAGCCAGGATCGCCGAGGAGCTCCATGTCCCCCTCGGTGGACCGGTCGGCTACGCAGTCCGCTTCGACGACCGGGTCGGCGACGAGACGGTGGTGAAGCTCATGACCGACGGGGTGCTGCTCGCCGAGCTCCCCCGCGACCGCCAACTGAGCGGCTACGACACGG
>JAKABK010000235.1 GCA_021796905.1 Actinomycetes bacterium | reverse complement strand
CGCCGTGCTAGCAATGGGCCCGAGAGACCACGGGAGGCCGGATGCAGACGTGCCCGTCGTGCCGTAACGACCAGCCGGACTGGGCCGTCCAGTGCCCGACATGCGGGACGGCGTTGGCCGCCGCCGGGCCCGACCCGATCCCTCCGGGAGCGACCGCCGAGACCGGGCCCGGCGCCTACCCCCCACCCGGCACCTACCCGCCACCCGGCTACGGCTCCCCCGGCTACGACACCCCCGGCTACGGCTCCCCCGGCTACGGCGCCCCCGACTACGGCTCCCCGGGCTACGGCCCGCCGGCCTGGTCGCCGGCGCCGGGCTCCGCCGAGCCGACCGCCGGGGACGGCCGGCTCGCCGGCTGGTGGTACCGGGTCGGCGCCACGGTGATCGACGGGATCATCCTGCTGGTCTTCGAGTCGGTGGTCGGGGCGGTCCTGGGAGCGGGTCTCCTCGGCACGACCCACGCATCCGGGTCCCTCGCGGTCGCCCGCGTCGTCGACCTGGTCGGCGCCCTGGCCTACCAGGGCCTGCTGCTGTCCTACCGTGGCCAGACCGTCGGGATGATGGCGGTCGGCACCCGCATCGTCGACGCCCGCAGCGGCGGGGGGATCGGAGTCGGCAGGGGTGTCCTGCGAGCAGCGATCGAGGGTCTCTTCGCGGTCTTGCTGTTCCTGCCGTGGGTGGTAGACGTCCTCTGGCCGCTGTGGGACCGGCGCAACCAGACCCTCCACGACAAGATCGTCGGCACGCTGATCCTCCGCACCCGCTGACCCCGCTGACCCGGTGACCCCACTCCCCTGACGTTTACGTCAGGGGAGTGGCTATGCTCCCGTGGACCAGCAGAGTGCGGGTGACCAGGAGCGCAGGAGGCCGAGCCGATGATCCCCACCGATCCCCGCGGCAAGAACTACAAGTGGATCGCACTTTCCAACACGACCCTCGGCGTGCTGATGGTGATGATCAACCAGTCGATCCTGTTGATCTCGCTGCCCGACATTTTCCGGGGTATCCGTCTGAACCCGCTCGCCCCGGGGAACACGTCGTATTTCCTCTGGGTGCTGATGGGCTTCATGCTCGTCACCGCAGTACTGGTGGTGAGCCTCGGGCGGATCGGCGACATGTACGGCCGGGTGCGGATGTACAACCTCGGGTTCGCGGTGTTCACGTTCTTCTCGGTGCTGCTGTCCATCACTTTCTTGCACGGGCATGCCGGCGCCCTGTGGATCATCATCATGCGCCTGTTCCAGGGAGTCGGCGGGGCGCTGCTGTTCGCCAACTCGAGCGCGATCCTCACCGACGCCTTCCCCTCCGACGAGCGGGGCAAGGCCCTCGGGATCAACGGGGTCGCAGCGGTCGGGGGGTCGTTCCTCGGCCTGATACTCGGTGGGGTCCTGGCCCCGGTCGAATGGCGCCTGGTGTTCTTGGTGTCAGTGCCCTTCGGGCTGTTCGGGACGGTGTGGGCCTACCTCAAGCTGCAGGACAACGGGATCCGCTCCTCCGCCAACATCGACTGGGCCGGCAACGTCACTTTCGCTATCGGTTTGATCTCGCTGCTCACCGGGATCGTCTACGGCATCGAGCCCTACGGGGGCAACACGATGGGTTGGACCAACCCCGGGGTGCTCGCCGCGATCATCGGCGGCTTCGCCACCCTGGCGGTGTTCGTGTGGATCGAGCTGCGCGTCGCCGACCCGATGTTCCGTCTGCGGCTGTTCCGGATCCGGGCGTTCGCCGCGGGCAACATCGCCGCCCTCCTCGGGGCGATGGGGCGCGGCGGCCTGCAGTTCATGCTGATCATCTGGCTGCAGGGGATCTGGCTGCCCCAGCACGGCTACAGCTTCTCTTCCACCCCGTTGTGGGCCGGGATCTACATGATCCCGCTCACGCTGGGCTTCCTCGTCACCGGTCCGGTCTCGGGGATCCTCTCCGACCGTTTCGGGGCCCGGCCCTTCGCCACCGCCGGGCTGTTGATCGCCGGGGCGTCGTTCCTGCTGCTCGAGCTGCTACCGATGAACTTCGCCTACGTGTGGTTCGCCCTGCTGATCTTCCTGTTCGCGGTCGGCTCCGGGATGTTCTTCTCCCCCAACCAGTCCGGGGTGATGAACAGCCTGCCCCCCGACCAGCGAGGCGCCGGCGCAGGCATGCTCGCCACGTTCCAGAACTCGGCTTCGGTGCTGTCGATCGGGGTGTTCTTCACCGTCATCACGATCGGTCTGGCCGCCAAGCTGCCCGGCACCCTCTTCCGCGGTCTGGTCGCTCAGGGCGTGCCGGCCGCCGCCGCCCACAAGGTCGCCGCCCTGCCCCCGATCGGCAGCCTGTTCGCCGCGTTCCTCGGCTTCAACCCGATCGCCGAGCTGCTCGGGAACAAAGCGAGCCTCGTCAGCTCGTTGCACCTGAGCCCGGCCCACGCGGACTACCTGCTCGGCCGGTCGTTCTTCCCCCACCTGATCTCGAGCGCGTTCGCCAGCGGGCTCCACCTGGCGTTCGACTTCGCCGCGGCGGCGTCGTTCGTGGCGGCCATCGCCTCGCTGCTGCGTGGCGGCCGCTACGTGCACGCCGAGACCGGCTCCGCGCCGCTCCTCGAGGCTGCCGGCGAGGGCCTGGCCGGGGCGGCCGAAGCCGCCGGCACCGAGGTGGGCGCCGGCGAGCTGCTCGACGAGCTGGCCGGAGTGGACGACTGAGCGATGGGATCCCGAACGGCTTCGAGTGACGGGGACCTGCTCGGTATCGGCGAGGCCGCCTCCCGGACCGGGGTGTCAGAGCGGGCGTTGCGGTACTGGCAGCAGCTCGGGTTGATCACCCCGACCGGCACCACCCCGGGAGGTTTGCGCCGCTACTCCGAGGCCGACACGGCCCGGGTGGCGCGCCTGCGGGAGCTCCAGGAGCTGCTCGGCTTCGGCCTGGAGGAGATCCGGGCGGTCTTCGACAACGAGGACCGCCTGGAGAGCCTGCGCGCCGAGTACCACGCCGAGCAGACCGACGCCGCCCGGCGACGGGAGCTGATCGCCGAGGGCCTCCAGGTCCGGGCCGGTCTCCGCTCGACGGTGGTCGCCAGGATCGAGGCGTTGCAGCGCTTCTTGGACGAGCTCGACACCGAGCGCGCCCGCCTCCAGCGGGTCCTGGACGAGGGAGTGCCGGGCGAGGCTCAACCGGCGGGCAGCAACCGGTAGCGGAACCCGCCTCGCGCGGCGGTCTCGGTCACCTGGATCGTCCTCGGGGTACGGCCCGGGGACCTCTCGGTGCAATAGAAGCTGAGCCCGGCCCGCCGCGGCTCCTCGCTCGGGCAACGAACGGTCGGGATCGTCGCACCGGACTGCAGGTCGAGCGCCAGGTCCTCGGCGACGACCTGGCCCTGGAGGCGGCGCCCGACGTGGCTCTCCAGGCCCACCAGCCCGAAGGCGACCGAGACGACCACGAGGAAGGTCATGGCGATGAGCCCGGGCAGCCAGTAGCCCCGCCGCCGGCGCCCCGGGGTCTGCGGCGGCGCGTCGCTGCTCACCGGGGTGAGCCTACGGCCCGGACGCCCGCCGGTTTGCCCACCCGCCGGTCGGCCCGGACGCCCGCCGGCCCGGACGCCCGCCGGTTGGCCCGCCCGCCCTGGCAGTATGGGGATCGTGGACGCAGAGAAGATCACCGACGAGGAGCGAGCCGAGCGCCTGAGGGCCCTCCACGAGCTGATCGACCTGATCCGCCCGGCGGTGCAGGCCGACGGCGGGGACCTGGTCCTGCTCGACGTGGACCCCGAGGCCGGCACCCTCACCGTGCAGTTGCAAGGGGCGTGCAGCTCGTGTGCGATCAGCGCCACCACCCTCCAGGCGGGGGTGGAGCGGATCTTGAAAGAGCGCCTCCCCTGGGTCGAGGAGGTCTCCGGCGGGGTCGACGAGAGCCTCGACTGGGAGACCAGCGCGGCGATGGGCCGGGGCGCCTACACCCCCTCCTGGTAACCGTCCGGCGCGGGACGCGGCGCTCCGGTCAGGCCGGCCATCCCGCCGACCCGGCCACCCCGGGGCTGCCGGTAGGTGCGCACCGGGCGATCAGCGCCCCCGGGAGCGGGTCAGGCCCGGCGCCACCGGGCGATCAGCGCCTTCCACCAGCTCCGGCGGCGTGCCGGCTCGGTCTCGCCGAGGTAGAACGCCTGGAAGG
>JAKABK010000234.1 GCA_021796905.1 Actinomycetes bacterium | reverse complement strand
TGGCGCAACAGTTGAGCTGCTCGTCACCGGCCGGCCCCGGCCGGCCCCGGCCGGCTCCAGGTTCGGCTCCGGTTGTTGTGGGAAGAGGTCTGCGGCGGAAAGCCAGTGGGCAAGCGCGCGATGGGGGGCGGCTCGGGTCGGGAGCCCCAACGCACCCTGAGCCCACCGGTGCTCGTCCTCGTGGAGCGTCCGGTCCCATCCGGGAGCGACGGCGGGTGCTACCTGGCGGCAACCGTGTCGGTGCACGCACAGACCTGGCGGAGCGCGTTGAGGACTGCCCCCGGGTCGAGTTCCTGCCCTACTGGGCACACCACGGGGCGTAGTTCGGCCTTGGACGCCTGGTGCAGGACGATCGACAGCCTGGAGCATCCCCGACCGACAACCCGAACCCATGGTGAGCCTCGATCGCAACGGCTCGGGGATCCCCGACCCCTTGGAGCTGGACCTCCAAGCATGGGTCGGGCGCTTCGCCAGCCGGCTGACCCGGGTCCCGACCAAGCGGACCACCGGGCGCCGCCTGGTCGGCCCGCTCGCTCGCAGTCACCGGAGCCGATCGGCACGGGTGATCCCGCCGGCTCGACCCCGACTGCGTCGGCGGGTGATCGACAGGCGCAGGTTCCCCGACCGAGCTCGTCATGTTCCTGTTCGACGAGGACGTCGGGACGCCGAGACCACAGAACGACCCGACCCCGATACCCTTATGGGGTATACTCGGTGTCGAGGAGGTCACCGTGATGGTGGGCTACAGAGACGACAAGGACGCCGTGTTGAAGCGGCTCCGTCGTATCGAGGGTCAGGTGCGGGGACTGTCGAAGATGGTCGAGGAGGACACCTACTGCATCGACGTGCTCACCCAGGTGTCCGCTGCCACCCGCGCCCTCCAGGCGGTCGCTCTCCAACTGCTCGGAGAGCACCTCGCCCACTGCGTACAGGAGGCGATCACCGCCGGCGGGCCCGGAGCCGACGAGAAGATCGTCGAGGCCCGGGCGGCAATCGAGCGTCTGGTGCGCTCGTGACCCCCCACCGGGCGGACACCGCCGGGGGCGGCGCCGCAGCGGCTCGACAGCCGACAGCGGGACCCCGCCGGGCTGCGCACGGCCAGGAGGTGGCGTCATATGCCGCTGGCCGGCTGTCCCGGGCGGCGCCAGGAGGCCGCATCCGACATCTCGCTCCGCGACCCGTCGACCCGCGACCACGAGGAGCACCGGGGTGCACCTCGAGCTCTTGGAGGTGAGCGTCGCGGGCGCGCTCGGCGACGTCGGCCGCAGCCTGGCAGAAGCGGCCAGCATGCTCTGGGACACCCTGTGGGCCCTGGTCCTCGGCTTCGGCCTGTCGGGGGCGGTGCAGTCCTTCGTTTCCCGTGACGCCATGCAACGCCACCTCGGAGACCACCGACCGGCCACGGTGGCCCGGGCGTCGCTCTATGGGATGGTGTCGTCGTCCTGCTCGTACGCGGCGTCGGCCATGGCCCGCTCCCTGGTCGCCCGGGGCGCCGACTACCTGGCGGCGATGGTGTTCATGTTCGCCTCCACCAACCTGGTCATCGAGCTCGGCATCGTGCTCGCCGTGCTCATCGGCTGGCAGTTCGTCGCCGCAGAGCTCGTCGGTGGGGTGGTGATGATCGTCCTGCTGGTCGGCTTCGGTGGGCTGTGGCTCCGAGGTCGGGCCCTGGGAGCCGCCCTCGCGCGGGTGCGAGCCGGCGCGGATGCCGGCGACGCCCACGACACCGACACCGCCGCCGGGCGCGACGGCTGGCGGGAGCGGATCCGCACCCCGGGAGGTTGGGCCGACGCCGCGGGCTACACCATGAGCGACCTGACGATGCTCCGCAAGGAGCTGTTGATCGGGTTCCTGACAGCCGGGTTCCTCGCCACCCTCGTCCCCACCCAGGCATGGTCGGAGCTGTTCGTCACCGGGCACGGCTTCTGGACGAGCCTCGAGAACGCGCTCATCGGCCCGCTGGTCGCCCTGCTCAGCTTCGTCTGCTCGGTCGGCAACGTCCCCCTCGCCGCTGCGCTGTGGAAGGGCGGGATCAGCTTCGGGGGGGTCGTCGCGTTCGTCTTCTCCGACCTCATCACCCTGCCTCTCGTGCTGATCTACCGCAAGCAGTACGGGGGACGGATGGCCCTGCGGATGCTGGCGGTGTTCTGGGTGGTCATGTCGGCCGCCGGGCTCGCGACCGGGTACCTGTTCGAGGCGCTCGGCTGGGCCCCCCGGTCCCATCCGAGCGTGATCGCCGCCAACGCCTTCTCCTGGAACTACACCACCGTGCTCGACATCGTCGCCTCGGCCGTCTTCGCCGGCCTCTATCTGCTGTACCGCAACCGGGAACGTCTCGGTGGGGGCGCCGGGTACGCGAAGGACCCCGTCTGCGGGATGCAGGTCCAAGTCGCCCACGCCCCCGCCCGGACCGTCCACCACCGACGGCACGTCTGGTTCTGCTCCGAGCACTGCGCCGAGCGCTTCGCCGCCGATCCCGACCGCTACCTGACCGCCGCCGAAGGGAGCAACGGGAACGACCAGGATGTCGAGGATGTCGAGGGCACCGTCGATCCGGTGTGCGGCATGACCGTCGACGCGGAGCACGCCGCCGCCAGCCTCGAGCGCGACGGGAGAACCGTCCAGTTCTGCTCGCTCGGCTGCAGGGACGCCTTCGTGGACCGGACCGGGGCCGAGCGCAGCCACTGAGCCGGCGGGTTCGCCGGGACGGAGAGACCCGGCTGCAGGAGCAGGGCAGCTCCCCGAGCGACCCGCTGGAGCTGGCAGCGGCACCTCCGCCACCGGGAGCCGCCCGTGGCGGCCAGGACCTGCCGAGCGATCAGGCGTTGGGGGTGATGAGAGCCTTGGCTCCGGTGGCCTGGCGCCCGTACTCTGCGATCACCGCCGGGTCGAGCGCGGCTGGCAGGTCGATCGTGGCGCCGTAGGCGCTGGCGAAGGTCGTGCGCAACCCGGCGACCACCCGAGCGCGGAGCTGGTCGACCTTGGCGGGACCGGCCCCGGCAAGGAACGGGGTGAGCAGCCATCCACCCACACCCCATGCCATCCCGAAGCTGCGGGTGAGCTGCGTCGGGCCCCGGTCGAGACCACCGTAGATGTAGACCTGTTTGTAGACGCTGGAGCCGTACCTGCCGGGCTCGGCGCCGGCAACGGCCACCGCCTCCATCGCGGTGAGGATCCGGCTCGCGATGGTGCCGCCGCCGATCGCGTCGAAAGCCAGCGTCGCACCGGTGGCGGTCAACGCCGAGATCAGGTCGTCCATGAACCGCTCGCTGCTCGAGTCGCACACGTGCTCGGCACCCAGCTCGGCGAGGATCCTCCCCTGCGCCGGGGTGCGCACCACGTTGACCAGCGCTACCCCTTCCTCCCGGCACAACCGCACCAGCATCTGACCGAGGTTCGACGCAGCCGCGGTGTGGACCAGGCCGTGGTGCCCCTCCGAGCGCATCGTCTCGACCATCCCGAGAGCGGTGAGCGGATTGACGAACGCCGAAGCGCCCTCCGCGGGAGTGGTCCCCTCCGGCAGCCGGAGGCAGTCGGCGGCGTCGACCACCCGGTACTGGCTGTACATGCCACCGGCGGCGACCGCCACCACCTTGCCCAAGAGGCCCCGGGCGAGCTCACCGGACCCGGCGGCGACCACGGTGCCGGCACCCTCGTTCCCGACCGGCAGCGGCTTGCCGACGCGAGCGGCCGCCGCCCGCATCGCGGCCGGACCGAGCGGCGCCGAGGCCCACGGCAGGCCCCCGGGTCCCTCGCCGGCGGTGAGATCGCCCAACGCGGCGCCGGCAAGGAGCACACCGAGGTCGGAGGGATTGACCGGGGCGGCGTCCACCCTCACGAGGACCTGGTCGGGCCCGGGGACCGGGACGTCGACCTCGGCGAGGGACAGCACCACCTTCGCATCCCCGCTGACCGTCGAACGCAGCTGCAGCGCCCGGTCCGGCACGGTGGTCTCTGACGGCACGCTCGGCTCCTTCACGGTTCACCCGCCGGCTGGTCCGACAGGCATGCCCGACCGTACCCCGGGGAGCACCAGCCGAGACCCGCCCGACAACGCTGCGGGTCTGGGCCGGCGCGACCCGGCCGTCGAGGCCGGAGGGTCCGCTCAACGCCCGGCGGCGTCGCGGCCGTCGGCGGCCGTCAGCGCCGTGGACGT
>JAKABK010000233.1 GCA_021796905.1 Actinomycetes bacterium | reverse complement strand
CTCCGCTCCCCAACCGGTGCTCGAACGTACCCCGACAGGGGCCGCTGTCGGTCTCGACGCTGGGGTGGTCGCCACTGTCACCACCTCGGACGGCCAGATGTTCCACGCCCCCGGTCTTCGGCCGGGGGAGACCCAGCGGTTGCGCCGCCTTCAACGCAAACTTGCCCGGCAAGAGAAGGGCTCGAAGCGTCGAACCAAGACGAAGACCGCTATCGCCAAGCTGAAGGCCACAGAGACCGACCGGCGCCGGGACTTCATTGAGCAGACCACCACCGCTTTGGTCCGAGACTTCGACCTGATCGCTATCGAGGACCTGGCCGTGAAGAACATGGTCCGCTCGGGCAAGGGCACCGTCGGCGCCCCAGGGGTCAACGTCGCCGCCAAACGGGGCCTGAACCGGGCGATCTCCGCCCAGGGATGGTCGAGGCTACGCCGCCGTCTCAGCGACAAGGCCGCCACCTGTGGAGTCACGGTGGTGGCCGTCAACCCGGCTCACACGTCACAGCGTTGCGCCGCCTGCGGGCACACCTGCGCCGAGAACCGCAAGAACCAAGCGGTGTTCGGTTGCCAGGCCTGTGGGCATGAGGCCAACGCCGACGTGAACGCAGCCGTCAACATCCTTGCCGCCGGGCTGGCGGTCACAGCGCGTGGAGGGACATCCCGACGTAGGGACCCGATGAAGCGCGAACCCAACCGGTCGCAGCATGAGTGGCCGGGAATCCCACGACTTCAGTCGTGGGAGGGACGTCAACAGCTTCACCCCGAGACAGTAGGTGTCGACCAGGATGCAGCAGACCCGGTAACGCGAGCCGCGGGCCGCTCGGGCGACGACGACGGTCGCCAACCCGGCGCTGCCATCATCCCCCGCCCCACGCGGCCACTCGGGGTGCGCGTCGACCCCGAGGCCGTCCGCCCACCCCTGGTTCACGTAGCAGGCGACGAGCGCCGCTTCGCCACGCTCCGGAGCTGCCTCGGCGAGGGCGCGGATGATGTGCTGGACCTCTGCGGGGCGGCACCCGAGGGCGCGGGCGATCGCCTTCGGCGAGTACCCGCGCTCCCGGAGGCGGCGCACCTCCTCGCGGCGCCGCTCGCCGTCCCCGCTCGTACCTGCCGGGTCGGGCACGCTAGGCGAGCGTGGCGGTCATCGGATCCCACTCCAGGGCGAGCGGCGGGGCTTTCTCGAAGCTGCTCTCGACCGCCACGACCTTGCCGGTGGCCGCGGACTCGGCGATCGCGACCAGCAGATCGAGCACGTGGAACGCCTGCTCGCCGTTGGCTCGTTCGGCCCGGCCGCCCCGGATCGCCTGGGCGAGCTCGACGACACCGGTGCCACGCGACGACGTCGAACCTCTCGCCGGGAACGTCTCGCCCTCACGGTGGTCGGCGTCGAAGACGACGCTGTCACCGTCGAAGGTGTTGGGGTCGGGCAACACGAGGGTTCCTGTGCTCCCCGCCACCTCGACGAACCCGGTCCTCGAGCGGTAGGTCTCGAAACTGAAGATCACCTGCGCGGACGCCCCGCTGCGAAACCGGATCAACGCGCCGTGGTGGGTCGGCACGCGCACCTCGAAGCTCGTCCCCGCGCGGGGCCCTGAGCCGATCACCCGCTGGGGCCGCGCCGTCGAGGACGCGGCGAACACGTCGAGAGCCGGGCCGAAGACCTGGACGAGAGTCGTGAGGTAGTACGGGCCGACGTCGAACAGCGGTCCCCCGCCTTCCTGGAACAAGAACTCCGGGTCCGGGTGCCAGGAGTCCGGGCCCGGCGACTGCATCAGGGCCAGGGCGGTCAGGGGCTCCCCGATCCTGCCACCTGCGACCAGTCTCAGCGCGCTCTGCAACCCGGCTCCGAGGAAGGTGTCCGGCGCGCTCGCGACCCGCAGCGAGCGCGACGCCGCCTCGTCGAGCAGTCGGCGGCCACTCCTGCGGTCGAGAGCGAACGGCTTCTCGCTCCAGACGTGCTTGCCCGCTCGGATCGCTCCGAGCGCCACCTCGACGTGCGCGCTCGGCACGGTGAGGTTGACGACGATCTCGACGTCGGTGCGGGCGAAGAGCTCCTCGACGGTGCCGAAGCGGGCGATCCCGTAACGCTCGGCTTGCGTCTCGGCTCGCCCGAGGTCGATGTCGGCGACGAAACCGACATCGAGGTCCGGGAAGGTCGTCAGGTTGCGGAGGTACTGGTCGCTGATGACCCCGGCGCCGACGACACCGACCCCGACGCGCCCGGTGGGGCTCACGCCGGTACCCCGTGGGCGGTCAGGTAGGCGAAGCTGTCACGAACCGCGTCGAAGATGTCGCCGTTGAAACCGTCGAGCTCGACGACCCGGAGCGCCTGGGGGGCGGCGGCGAGGATCGCACCGACATCCAGCGAGCCGGACCCGACGGCGGTCTGCTCCTCGTTGTCACGGCTCACCGCGCCGTCCTTCACGTGGATCAGCGCCACCCGCTCACCGAGGCGACCGAGCAGCTCGACCGCCGAAGCGCCACCGACCTCCGCCCAGTAGGTGTCGACCTCGAGGACCACCGAGTCGTCGAGGGCGTCTGCGAACACCTCGAGCGCGCTGACACCGTCGATGACGCTCTCGAGCTCCCACCAGTGGTTGTGGTAGCCGACCCGCACTCCGCGCTCGGCCGCCCTCCTCGCAACACCGTTCAGCTCGCCCGCGGCGGCGACGACCTCCTCGCGGCTGGCCCAGTCGATGCGGATGGAGGGGTCCACGATGGTCGTCATCCCGAGCTCGACAGCATCCTCGATCGCTGCCTGCGGGTCCCGGTCCGGACCGACGAGACCGGCGTGTCCCGACGGTGCGCTCAGACCGGTGGCGTCGAGCAGGCCCTTGTAGCGATCGGCGGACCCGACGAAACCGAACGGCTCGACGTTGCGGAAGCCGATCTCGGCCACCCGGCGCAAGGTTGCCTCGGGGTCCTCTCCGAGCGGGCCCCGCAGCGTGTAGAGCTGGAGCGACAGTCGCGACACTGGGACGACGGGTTCCCCGGACAAGGCGCCTCCTCGATCTCGGGCGGGCGCCGCAGCGCCACGACCCTGGTGGGTCCTGCGAAGCGATGTTACGCCGGACCTGCCGGAGCGCGACAGTCCGATGGTCTCCTCGCTCCGCTCTCGCCGATCGGTCGGGGCGCGCCCTGTGCTCGTGAGCGAAGCGTGGCGGCGCCCGTGAGGCGGCCGCGGCGGCCGCTGCGCGGGTCGGAGCTCACCGTGGCTCGCTGTTAGGGCGCGACCCACTCGGGATGAGACTGCCAGACGGGGTTGCTGTGGCGCCGGTGCGGGTCGGTCTCACGGAGCAGTACGAGGAGGGTGAGGCCCGAAGCGCCGAGGAGCGCCGCTCCGGTCCAGATGGCGGCGGTGATGCCGGCGGTTGCGGCGACACCGCCGAGCACCAGCGGTCCGATGGCGTAGCCGCCGTCGCGCCACAGTCGGTAGACACCGAGCGCCCCGCCACGCCAGGCGGGGTCGGCGACATCGCCGACGGCGGTGAGCAGGTTCGGGTAAGCGAGGGCCATGCCGACGCCCATGAGGACAGCTCCGGCGAACCAGGCCTCGTGCGCGGAGGTGGCGGCGAACAGGGCGAGGCCGGCGGCGACGAGGAAGGTTCCGGCGGTGATGGGAAGCTTGCGCCCGATGCGATCGGCGAGGGCACCGGCAGGGACCTGGCCGAGTCCCCATACCCAGGCGTAGATGCCGACGAGGAGACCGACCTCGGCGAACGGGACCCCACGGCGGGCGAGGTAGAGGGGGAAGAAGGCGGCGACGAGGCTGTCGGCGAACTTGTTGAAGAACCCCGCCTGGCACACCGCCAGCATCGAGCGATCGTGCCAGCTCATGTAGGCAGCCAGCCGGCGAAGTTGCGGGGCCTGCGCCGGGGCCGGGGCCTGGGCCGGGGCCTGCGCCGGGACCGGGGCCTGCGCCGGGGCCTGTGGACCGGGGGGGGCGGCGGACGGGCCGGCGCTGTGCACCCCGGTGGACTCGGTACGGGCGAAGTGGATGGTCTCCTCGGCGGGGCCGAGGGTGAGGAGCACTCCGAGGACGACGACGCCGAGGGCGAGCAGGTAGGGGGTCGGGCGTAGTCCATAGGAGGAGACGAGGAGCCCGGCGGCGAAGCCCCCGAGCCCGACGCCGATGTAGCCAGCCGACTCGTCGACCCCGACGGCGAGACCTCGGTTGGTCGGG
>JAKABK010000003.1 GCA_021796905.1 Actinomycetes bacterium | reverse complement strand
CCGCCACGGCGCCGAGCACCGAGGCGACGTCAGCCGACACGCGCCCCCCGGTTCCGCAGGCGCATCCCGAGAAGGCGGCGCATCTCGGTCCGCACGTGCGCCTCGGCCCGCCGCGCTGCGAGCTCACCGCGGTGCTCCTCGATGGCACAGAGGATCTCCCGGTGCTCGACAACCACCCTCGCCAGGTCGTCGTCGTCGAATGGGAGCCACGCCAGGTCGGCTACCTCCCCCCACAGTCGCATCTCCTCCTCGGTGAGGCGCGCCGACTGGGAGGCGGCTGCGATCTCCAGGTGGAAGCGGGCATCGGCCCGGCGCCGCTCGCCGAGGGTCGCCGCGTCGAGGAGCCGGGCGTGCTGCTCACGCAGCGGCCTCAGGTCGGACTCGAGGGACCGCTCGGCCGCCAAGCGTGCCGCCGCACCGGCGATCGCTTCCCGATGGTCGCCGAGGTCACGGAGCGCCTGGGGGGACCAGCCGTCGAGCGCGGCTCGCAGGCGCACCACGGACTGCTCGGGCGGGCAGCGCACGAAGGTGCCCCCGCCGCGACCCCGCCTGGTCTCGACCAGACCCCCTTCTCGCAGCAGGGCAAGGGAGTCACGCAGGGTTGCGGGCGCGACCCCGAGCTGGCCCGCCAGGTCCGTCTCGTTGGGGAGTCGGGCGCCGTCCTCGAGCAGCCCGACCCGTATCGCCTCGGCGAGGCGCCGGGCGACGGCTCCCACCCGATTGCCGTCGCCGAGCGCGCTGAACACGGTGCGTGCCGTCACCGTCGTCGGCTCAGGTGGCCTCGCCGGCCCTGACACCGCCATCGCCGAGGATGCTACTTCACGGTACGTGGCGGGCCCGAACCGTGATCCTTGACACCGCATCGCCGGTCTGCTTGCCTGTTAAAACACTGGTTTTGATGTTCATGTTCATGAGCCGGACCCGGGACTCACGGGACCGGTCCCGAGCTGCCCGGTCCCGAGCGGCCGGCACGGCGCCCTCGCCGGCGTCAGGTCCGGACGCCGGCGAGGCGCCGGTCACCTCGACGAGGCTGGAGCGCAAGACGAGGGCGAGACGAAAGGGGTCCTGATGGCAGGTCAATGTCAATGCGGGATGGGTTGTGCAGCGACGGGCGGTCTCGCAGCGTGAGCGGGTCGGGTCAGGATCTCGAGCCGGTGGCGAGCAGCGACGCGGAGGACGCCGCGCACCTCGGCCGGCTCGGCTACACCCAGGAGCTGAGCCGGGTCCTCGGTCTGTTCGACAACTTCAGCGTCGCCTTCTCCTACCTGTCACCGATGGTCGGGGTCTATTCGCTGTTCGTCCTCGGAGCCGGAGCCGGTGGACCCCGCTACATCTGGCTGGTCCCGATAGTGGTCGGCTTCATGCTCCTCGTTGCTCTCGTCTTCGGTGAGCTCGGGAGCGCCTATCCGGTCTCGGGAGCGCTGTACCAGTACGGGCGGCGAAGCGTCGGTCGGCGCTGGGGATGGTGGGTCGGATGGATCTACGGCATCGCCCTGCTCGTGACCGTCGCCAGCGTCGACACCGGGATCGTCCCCTACTTCTGCGCGCTGTTGGACAACGTGGCCGGCACCCACCTCGACCCCAGCTCCCACACCACCATCCTGGTGGTGACGATCGTGCTGATCCTGGTGCAGGGTTCGCTCAACACCGTCGGAGCGAGGGTCATGGGGCAGGTCGCCCGCTTCGGGGTCTACGTGGAGACGATCGGCACCTTCGGGGTGGCGATAGCCCTCGGCATCGCCGGCTTCCACCACGGACTTGGTTTCCTGCTCCGGACCCACGGTGCAGCGGACCTGCGCACCAACACCCTCGGGGTCGGCTTCGGCGGGAAGTGGTGGACCGGTGCCGCGCTCGTCGCGGTGCTGGCCAACGTCTACATCTTCTACGGGTTCGAGTCCGCCGGTGACATCGCCGAGGAGACCAAGGAGGCGTCACGCCAGGTGCCGCGGGCGATGAGGTCCGCCCTGGTCTACGGGGGAATCGCGTCGTTCGTCCTGATCGGCGGGCTCCTGCTCGCCATTCCCAGCGGGCCGAAGGGCTATGGCGACGCCCTGTCGTTCGCCGGCGGCATCCCGGTGATCCTCGCCGAGCTACCGACCTGGCTGCAGGACGTGTTCCTCCTCGTCATCTGCGTAGCGTTCTTCTCGTGCGGGACCGCGGTGCAAGGGGCGGGCTCACGGTTGGCGTTCTCCTACGCACGCGACCGCCAGATCCCCGGCAGCGGCTGGGTTCGGAAGGTCTCCACCCGCTTCCACACCCCCGCCAACGCCGTGGTGGTGGCGACCGTCGTCCCGTTGCTGTTCACCCTGCTCGTCGCCGTCAATCCCAGCCACGACATCCACATCTTGTGGTTCGTCTATCCGACGGGGGTCAACGCCCTGACCGCGCTCGTGTCGTTCGGCGTGTCGGGCATCTACCTGTCGTTCCTCCTCACCGTGATCGGCTCGATGGTCGCCCGGGCGAGGGGATGGCAGCCCGAGGGGCGCTTCCAGCTCGGCGCGTGGGGATGGCCGGTGAGCATCGTCGCTGCCGCTTACCTGGCGGTCATGTTCGTCAACGTGATCTACCCCTCCGGGCTGAGCAGCCCCCGCGGCTCGCTGTTCAACTTCGACTGGATCACCCTCGTGGTGATGCTCGTGATCATCATCGTCGGCGGCGCGTACTTCCTCCTCGCCCGGCCGTGGCGGCACCTCCCCGCCGACGACAGCGTCGAGGCCGAGACGACCAGGGCGTGACCGCCACCTGCCCGGCCGTGACCGCCACCGGCGGCCGGCCGGGCCGGGGATCGACGACGTCCGCGCGGGCCGCTCAGGCCGAGGACTCGGCCGATCCGGTGAGCATCGCCTCGGGCAGGCCTTCGGAGTGCACCACGTGCAGGCGCTGGGTGGCCCGGGTCACCGCCACGTACAGCGCCCGCAGTCCCTGTGGTGACTCGGCGACGATCCGCTTCGGCTCCACCACGACCACCACGTCGAACTCGAGGCCCTTGGCGTCGGCCACCGATAGCAGCGACACCGGCGCGTCGAGGGCGCCTGCGGCGGCCTCCCCGAAGACCACGCCGGCGGCAGCGAGGTGCTCGGCGACCGGGCGCAGCAGGCTCGAGGCGGCCAGCACCCCGAGGGTGCCTCCCGACGTACCGAGGCGGCCCAGCTCGGCGCTGACCGCGTCGGTGACCGCGGCCGGCACCCCGGCGGATGGCAGCGAGCTGCCTGCGGGACGCTCGACGGCCACCAGGCGCGGTTCCTCCCCGCTCGAGCGGGCCGGCTCGGGTGGGCGCATCCCCGGAGCCGCCTGCTCGAGGATCCGGCCGGCGAGGACCATGATCTCCGCCGGGGTGCGGTAGTTGACGCTGAGCTCGGCCAGACGCCACCCCCGGCGGGCCGGCAGGTGCTCGACGACCTGGCCCCAGGAGGTCGGGGCCCAGGGTCCGGTCGCCTGGGCGATGTCACCGACGACGGTCATCGAACCCGACAGCGACCGGCGGGCGAGCATCCGCAGCTGCATCGGGGTGAGGTCCTGGGCCTCGTCGACGACCACGTGGCCGTAGGTGCGCACCCCCCCCGGACCACCGGACCTGGCCGGCGGGGTGCCGGGGCGTCGGCGGGACGGGCCGAGCAGCGCCGCGGCCTCGTCGAGGAGCGGCACGTCCGCGTCGGTCCAGGCGACCTCCGCCGGCGAGGGGCTGCGCGGGCGGCGCAACAACGCCCGCTCCCGGTCGCTGAGCAACCCCCGACCGGCCAGGTCGATCAGTGCGGGGGCGCCGAGCAGGTCGTGGAGGAAGGCCTGGGGGGTGAGCAACGGCCACATCCGCTCGAGCGCCTCGGACACCTGCGGGGCTCGGCGCAGCTCGGCGCCGAGCTCGGCTGGGGTGAGCTCGGTCCGCTCCGGGAGGGGATCGGTCCCCTCGTCCCAGGTGGCGGCAAGGGCATCGGGGGTCGAAGCTGGCGGCGGCGGTCCGAGGGTCGGGCGCCGCTCGATCTGGTCGAGGAGCTGACGCCACAGGAGCGTCTCGACCGCCCGCCGGCGGGAGTTGTGGGTACCGGCGCGCCGGCGGGCGGACGCCACTATCTGCTCGCTGCCGCTCGGGGTGATCCGGAGTATCGACCGACCGTAGGGCACCTCGACCGTCCGGCGGACCGGTCTCTGCCGATCGGCGAGCGCGCGTGCCAGGAACCTGGCCATCCGGGGATCACCCTTCAACCGGGCCACCTCGGGGTCGTCGCCCGCCAACCGGCCGAGCGGCCCGAACAACCCCGACACCGTGGAGCGCTCCACCCCGGCCTCCCCGAGCGAGGGCAGGACGTGCTCGATGTAGCGCAGGAACGTCGGGTTCGGCCCGACCACCAGCACCCCTTGACGCTCGAGGGGGAAGCGGTGGGTGTAGAGCAGGTAGGCCGCCCGGTGCAGGGCGACAGCGGTCTTGCCGGTCCCGGGGCCCCCCTGGACCACGACGATCCCCGTGAGCGGCCCCCTGATCACCTCGTCCTGCTCCCGCTGGACGGTGGCGACGATGTCGCGCATGCGACCGGTGCGGGAACGCTGCAGCGCCGAGAGCAGGACCTGGGGACCGGAGAGGCCGAGCCCGACACCGTCGTCGTCGTCGCCTTCCACCCCGAACATCTCGTCCTCGAGGTCGAGCACCCGGCGCCCCTCGGTGAGGAAGTGGCGTCGACGGCTCAGTCCCATCGGCAGCGCCCCGGTCGCCCGGTAGAACGGCTCGGCGACCGGCGCCCGCCAGTCGACGACCAGCGGCTCCTGGTCGGTGCCGGAGACGGCCAGGCGCCCGATGTGGAACACCTCGCCGTCACCGGGTCCTGTTCCTCTCCGGTCGATACGCCCGAAGACCAGGGCCTCGCCACCGATCTGCAGCTGCTCGAGGCGGGCGAGGCTGTCACGGACCCGGATGTCGCGCTCGGTGAGCGCCTGGAACGTGCCACCCCGCTCGCCGAAGGCCTCCTCGAGCCTCGCTGCGGCGCCGCTCCTCATCTCCTCGAGGCGTCCGTAGGCGCGGTCCACGTGGGCCTGCTCGGCCGCGACGTCGGGGTGGGGCATAGGGAACATGACAGGTTGCGTCATCCCGGCACCGTCCGCAAGCCTCGGACGCCGCCGGCTCCGAGCGCGAGCCGCGTGGCGCCGGCGGACAGCTATCCGGGAGCGCCGGATAGCGTTGAGCGGTGCGCGAAGCGTCCCGGGTGTTCCTCGACGCGTGCAGGAGCCGCCCGGTCCCGTGGACACCGGTGTGGTTCATGCGCCAGGCGGGACGTTCCCTTCCCGAGTACCGGGCGCTGCGCAAGGAGGGCAGCATCCTCGAGGTGGTCCGCCGGCCCGAGCTCGCCGCCGAGATCACCCTGCAACCGGTGCGCCGCTACGGGGTCGACGCGGCGATCCTCTACTCCGACATCGTGGTGCCGGTCGCCGCGATCGGCTTCGGCGTCGACGTGGTGCCCGGGGTGGGGCCGGTCGTCGAAGAGCGCTTCGACTCCCCCGCCGACCTCGAACGGCTCCGCCCCCTCGAGCCCGACGAGGACCTGCCGTGGGTGGCCGAGACGGTACGGATCCTCGTCGGTGAACTGGACGTGCCGCTGATCGGCTTCGCCGGGGCACCGTTCACCGTCGCCAGCTACCTGGTCGAGGGTCGACCGTCGCGGGACTACCTGCGGACCAAGGCGCTGATGCACTCCGATCCACGGACCTGGCGTGCGCTGCTCGACCGTTTGGCGTCGATCGCGGTCGCGTCGCTGCGCTCCCAGGTGGCCGCCGGTGCCGCCGCGGTGCAGGTCTTCGACAGCTGGGCGGGCGCTCTCGACCCCGACGACTACCGCCGCTTCGTGCTCCCGGCCACGGCGAGGGTGCTCGGGGAGATCGGGGACACCGGGGTTCCCCGGATCCTGTTCGGGGTCGGCACCGGCGAGCTGCTCGGCGCTTTCGCCGAGGCCGGAGCCGACGTGGTCGGCGTCGACTGGCGGGTCCCCCTCGACCTCGCCCGCCGGCGGGTGGGCCCGGGTCCCGCGCTGCAGGGCAACCTCGACCCGGCCGTCTGCGTCGCGGGCTGGGAGCCGACGGCCGCCAAGGCCAGGGCGGTGCTCGCCGACGTCGCCGGGGCGCCCGGCCACGTGTTCAACCTCGGCCACGGGGTGGCGCCCGAGACCGACCCGGCGGTCCTCGAGCGCCTCGTCGAGCTGGTCCACGAGGAGACCGCAGGAGGAGCGCAGGCTTGAGGGTCGCGGTGGTCGGTGCCGGGATCGCTGGGCTCGCGGCAGCCTGGGAGCTACGCGGCGGATCCGAGGTCACCGTGCTCGAGGCGGGCGAGATCGGGGGCCGCATCCGGACCACCGACTTCGAGGGGGTACCGGTCGACGAGGGCCCGGACGCCTTCATCACCCGCAGCCCCGCAGCGCTGCAGCTGTGCTCCGAGCTGGGAGTCGCTGACGAGCTGGTCGCTCCCGCCACCGGACGGGCGCTGCTATGGGTCGGGGGGAGGCTCCGACCCCTCCCCGAAGGGCTGGTGCTCGGTGTCCCCGGCCGGCTCGGCCCGGTGGTGCGCAGCGGCATCCTGTCCCCGGCGGGGGTGTTGCGCGCCGGGCTCGACCTGGTCCTGCCCCCGACCCCGCTCGGCGAGGACATCGGCGTCGGAGAGCTGGTCACCGCCCGCTTCGGGCGGGAGGTCGCCACCCGGCTGGTCGAACCGCTCCTCGGCAGCATCCACGCCGCCAGGATCGACGGCCTGTCGGCGGCGGCCACCGCCCCGCAGCTGCTCGCCGCGGCGCGCCGGGAACGCAGCCTGCTGCGCGCCCTGCGGATGCCGGTCACCCCGGCGGGGACCGCGACGCCGGCGGGGACCGGGACCGGCCCGCTGTTCCTCGCGCCCGGGACGGGAATGGGCCGGCTGGTCCAACGCCTCGAACAGGGCTTGCGCGAAGCGGGGGTCCGCTTCGAGCGGTTGCGGGTCGAACGGGTCGAACGGGTGCCTGCCGGGGGCGTCGCCGTCGAGGGCGCGGGCCACTTCGACCGGGTAGTGCTCGCCGTGCCGGCTCCGATCGCCGCGGGCGCCCTCGGGGCCCTCTCACCACCCGGTCTGGCCCGGATGGACGCCACCTCGGTCACCCTCGTGACCCTCGCCTGGGACGAACGTGACCTGGAGGTCCCGACCGGGGTGAACGGGCTGCTGGTCCCCTCGGGAGAGGACCGGCTGATGACCGCCTGCTCGATGGGATCCTCGAAATGGGCGCACTGGGGTGTCCCGGGGAAGGTGGTGCTCAGGGTCTCGGTCGGCCGGGAAGGAGACCGTCGGGCCGACCAGCTCGACGACTCGGAGCTGGTCGAGCGCTTGGCCGCCGAGCTGCGTGCGGCCCTCGGAGCCCGGGGTGAGCCCACCGCGGCCCGGGTGAGCCGGTGGCCGGAGGCCTTTCCCCGCTACCGCGTCGGCCACCCCGGTCTGGTCGCCGGGATCCGCGCCGAGCTGTCCCGCCGTCTGCCCGCCGCGACCCTCGCCGGGGCGAGCTACGACGGCGTCGGCGTCCCGGCGTGCGTCGCCTCGGGGCGGGCTGCAGCCGCGGGGATCCTCGGCTCCGGCCGGTGAGGCAGCCGGCGGCAGGTCCGGGCCGGGAGGCGGTCCGCGCCGGGGCGTGGCGAGAACCGGGCCCCGGGCACGTCGGTGGGACGCCCGGCCCCGACTAGCGCGACCCCGGCGTGCGCTCCGCGGCGATCTCCGCGATCGGGGCCACCGCCGGCAGGTCGTCACCCCGGAACAGCCCCGCCCCCGGGCCCTCCCGTAGCGCGTTGGCCGCGAGCAGCACCGCGGCGGCCGAGTAGGTGGAACGCTCGCCGACCGGGAACCGGACGCACTGGGGGTGGACGCAACCGGTGGCGTAGGAGCCGTCGGGTTCGCGGAGGTGGCGGGTCCAGCGCAGCAGGACGGCGGCGGCGTGGACCCGTCCGAGCGCGTGGAGGGCGAGCGCGCACTCGGCGGTCTCGGCCGCGGTCACCCAGAGGTTGTCGCTCACGCAGCGCACCCCGAGGCCGACCTCGACGAAGCCGCCCCAGCCGGCGTCGAGACGGGCCCGGGCGGCGTCGGCGTCGAGCGCACCGCAGAGCACCGGGTAGTACCAGTCCATCGCCCAGCGGTCCTTGCGCTCGAAGCGGTCCCGGCGGAAGGCGACCGCGTGGGCGAGACGGCCGGCGGCCAGCTCCCAGTCGGGGCGCTCGTCGCCCAGGTGGGCGCCGAGCGCGAGGGCGCAACGCAGGCTGTGCAGGATCGACGAGGACCCGGTGAGCAGGGCGAAGCTTCCCGGGGTGCCGTCGGCGTCGCGAGACCAGAGCACCTCCCCGCCCGGGCGCTGCAGGCCCAGCACGAAACCGACTGCGGCGTCGACCGCCGGCCACAACTCCTCGAGCAGGGCGTCGTCGCCGGTGACCAGGTGGTGGAACCAGACTCCGGTGGCGAGATAGGCGCAGATGTTCGGGTCCCGCCGGGGGTCCTCCACCCCGTCGGCCAGGTAGTAGCTGCACCAGCTCCCGTCGGCGAGCTGGTGGCGGGCGGACCAGCGCAGGGCGGCTTCTGCCTGCTCCCGGAGGCCGGCGACGAGGAGGGCCATTGCCGCCTCCACGTGGTTCCACGGGTCGGCGTGTCCTCCCGGGTACCAGGGGATCAGCCCGTCGGGCAGCTGCACCGAGGCGATCCAACCCGCTGTCGCCGCGATCTCCGCCACGGTGAGCTCCCCCCGGGACGCGGCGGCGGTCAAGCGGGCTTCCTCGCGTAGACGACCACGCTCTTGCCGAGCAGCGGGTTGAGGACCGCTTCGGGGACCCGGGTCAGCGGCGAAGCGGTGGTGATGTCCCAGACCAGCAGCCGGTGGTAGGCGGAGACGAGGCGGTGGTCGTCGCGGTCGACCCCGACCGCCGAGCGCAACCACCAGTACGGGCTGTGCAGGGCGTGGGCGTGGTGGTGGCCGGTCACCACCAGCCCGGCGGCGGAGAGGCGGGACTCGAGCACCGACCGGCGGTAGATCCGGACGTGCCCCCCGGGGGTCTCGTGGTAGTCGTCGGAGAGCGCCCAGTTGACCAGCTCCGGCCACCATCGGGGGACGCTGACGGCGATCGTCCCCCCGGGGCGCAGCACCCGGACGAGCTCGGCGATCGCGCTCCGGTCGTCGTGGACGTGCTCGAGGACCTCGGCGGCGATCACCCGGTCGAAGCAACTGTCGGGAAAGGGCAGCCGACGCCCGTCGCCGAGCGTCGCGGAGCCACTCCCTCCGGTGTCGGCGGTCGCACGGTCCTCCCGTCGGAGGGCGTCCATCATCTCGAGGGCGCCGACGACCTCGCGGCGCTCGGAGTCGAGGGCGACGACCCGGGCGCCGCGGCGCATCGCCTCGAAGGCGTGGCGTCCTCCCCCCGCCCCGAGGTCGAGCAGCCGCTCCCCGGGGCGGACCCCGAGACGCTCGTAGTCGACGGTCAGCAACGCGGGCCGCTGCCCTTGCCGCCCCGGGACGGAGCCGACCCGTACGGCGCCCCCCTCACTGCCCTCCGAACGCTCCCGGACCCGCGGCGGTCCGTTGCCGGGGCGCCACCCCGCCGGGCGGTCTCGTCGATCACCGCCCGGTAGTGCTCGGCGGTGGCGAGAGCGCACGCCCGCCAGGTGTAGCGCTCGAGCACCCGACGACGCCCGGCGACAGCCAGGCGGGCGGCGAGCCCCCGGTCGCCGAGCACCCTGCCGATCGCGCCGGCGAGCGCGCCCGGGTCCCCGGGGGGGACCAGCAGCCCGGCGTCGCCGTCGGTCCCGACGACCTCGGGGAGGGCGCCGCCGGTGGTCGCGACGAGCGGGGTTCCCGACGCCATCGCCTCCACCGCCGGCAGGGAGAAACCTTCGTAGAGGGAGGGGACCACCGCGACCTGGGCCTCGGCGTAGAGACGGACCATCTCCTCGTCGCTGACCCCCGGCACGAAACGGACCGCCTTGTCGTCCAGGCCGAGCCCGGAGAGCACATCGGCGACGGGGCTGTCCTCGCGGAGCCGTCCGACGACGACCAGGTGGGCCTCGGGCTGCTCGACGCGCAACTTGGCCAGCGCCTCGACCAGGGGCACCAGGCCCTTCAGGGGGACGTCGGCGGAGGCGGTGGTCATGATCCGACCGGGGACCACCTCGAGCTCGGGTCGGGGCCTGAATCGTTCGTGGTCGACCCCGATCGGCACGACCGCCAGGCGTGCGGGGTCGATCCCCATCTGTCCGACGATGTCACGCTTGGAGGACTCCGAGACCGTCACGATCCGGGTCATCGCGGCCGCCACCCGCTTCTGCATCGCGACGAAGCCGTACCAGCGGCGCAACGACAGCTCCCGCCTCCAGCTGCCGGCGTGGGCGAGCTCTAGGCTGCGGTCCACGGTGATCGGATGGTGGCAGGTCCCGAGCAGCGGCCACCCCTCCCTCATCAAGTCGAGCATCCCGCTGCCGAATGTCTGGTTGTCGTGGAGAACATCGAAACGCCCCCGCTGCCCGGCGAGGATCCGGCGTACCCGCCAGCTGAACGTCCGCGGCTCGGGGAACCCTCCGCTGCCCATGATCGCCAGCTCGGCGAGGTCGGCGCCCGAGCGCAGCTGCGAGAGGCGGGGGAAGCGGAACGGGTCGCTTTGGCGGTACAGGTCGAGGCTCGGCACTCCGACGAAGCCGGTGCCCTCGTCGAGGACCGGCCACGGCTGCCCGGCGAAGACGGTCACCTCGTGGCCGAGGTCGACGAGCTCCCGGGCGAGGTAACGGGTGTAGACACCCTGACCGCCGGAGTGGGGGTTGCCCCGGTACACGAGCAGGGCGACCCTGAGACGGTCTGGGGCCATGGGCAACAGACTGTTGCCGGTCACCGCCACCTGGTCAAACCGAGACCGGGTCGCCGGGTAGGTTCGGGGTGCAAATGAGCGCCCTGCCCTGCCAGCCGCCCGGGCCGGAGCCTGCCGGGGTGCCACCCGCTCCCCGATTGAGCGTGGTCGTGCCCGCCCACAACGAGGAGCCCTACCTGGACCAGGCGGTGCGCGCGATCGTCGCCGGGCTGCGGGAGCGGAAGGTCGGCGGGGAGGTGGTCGTGGTGGAGAACGGCTCCACCGACGCTACCGCCACCATCGCCGGGCGGCTCGCCCGCTGCCTCCCGGAGGTGCGGGTGGTCGAGCTGCGCCGGGCGGACTACGGCGGGGCGCTCCGGGCCGGGTTCCGCGCCGCCCGAGGGGAGCTGGTCGCCAACTTCGACGTCGACCTGGTCGATCTCGGCTTCCTCGACCGGGCACTGTCCGCGGTCGGCTCCGACCCGGACCTGGACGTGGTGATCGGCACCAAGCGAGGGGCAGGGGCCGAGGACCGGCGCGGGACGGGGCGCCGGGTGGTGACCGGGGCGTTCTCGCTGGTGATGCGCCACGGCTTCGGGTTGCGGGTGAGCGACACCCACGGGCTCAAGCTCCTTCGCAGCGAGACGCTCCGGCCGCTGGTCGACCAGGTGCGCTCCTCGGCGGACCTGTTCGACACCGAACTGGTGCTGCGAGCCGAGCGGTCCGGGTTGCGGGTGAGCGAGATCCCGGTGAGCGTGAGCGAGCAGCGCCCGCCGCGCACCCCGATCACGACCCGCCTGCCGCGCACCCTGGTAGGCCTCCTGCGCCTGCGTCTCGCCCTCTGGTGCCGCCAGCCCTGAGCGTCGGGCAGTTCGGCCACCGCCGCGGACCCGCTGGGCTCAGCGCCGGCGCAGGACCCGCAGACTGCCGCAGCCGACGCCGGGGGGCTCCTCCCAGTCACCCGAGGCGAGCGCTTCGCGGTACAGCTCGTAGGGCGGCCGGCCACCGTCGGCCGGGTCGGGGAACACGTCGTGGATGGCCATCGACCCCCCCGGCGCCACCTTCGGGGACCACGCCCGGAAGTCGGCCCAGGCGACGTCGGCACCGTGACCCCCGTCCACGAACAACAATGCCAGCGGCCGCTCCCAGACCGACGCCACCGTCACCGAGTCGCCGACCACGAGCACCACCCGTCCCTCGAGCCCGGCCGCCTCGAGGGTCCTGCGGGCGAAGGGCAGCGTGTCCATCCTCCCCGTTGCCGGGTCGAGGACGTCGGGGTCGTGGTGCTCCCAGCCGGCCTGGTTCTCCTCGGACCCCCGGTGGTGGTCGACGCTGACCGCCACCGTCCCGGCGACCTCCGCGGCTGCACCCAGGTAGACCGCCGACTTGGCGCAGTAGGTGCCCACCTCGAGCAACGGCCCGGGCACCGAGGCGCACGCCTGGAGCGCTGCCCGGTGGAGCGCGATCCCCTCCTCCTCGGGCATGAAGCCCTTTGCCGCCCGGGCCGCGGCCAGGTGCCGGGGGCTCAGCCGGTGCGGGGGGCTCGGCCGGTGCGGGGGGCTCGGCCGGTGCGGGGGGCTCGGCCCGTCGGCCGGCACGGGGCCGTTCTCCGCCTGGCTCAGCCGGGCACCCCGGTACGACCGTCGAGCGCCGGTGGGAGCACCTCCGGGCGGCCGGCGAAGAGGACCTTGTTGAACACCACGAACTTGACCACCCACAGCACCCCGAAGGCCGCCACGTAGACGACCGCGATCACCCCGGTGTGGACCAGGTGGGGCGCCCCGCTGCCGGCGAGGGCCGAGCTGGTCAGCTTCACGGAGTAGGTGGAGAAACCCCATCCGAGGAAAGCGAGCACCCAGAACGGTACGACCTCTTTCCACATGTGGCCGCGCCCGCTCCTACCCCACGCCCACCGCCGGTTCAGCTGGTAGGAAGGGACCGTCGCGATCGCCGTGGCGAGGGTGCTCGACAGCACCGGCCCCCATCGCAGGGCCCCGGAGAACACGACCAGGAACGTGACGCTCACCACCACCGACACGACCGACGTCGCGCTGTAGCGGAACATCTTGCGGCCCTCAGGGGTCCCGAGGATCACCCGGAGCTTGTCGATGGAACCTCGCACCGCTAAACGCTAACAGGACAGTCGGTCCTGCGCCACGCGCCCGAACCGCCGCATACCGCCCGGGGCACCTATCGCTGGGCGAGGGGCAGGTAGTCGCGCGCCTCGGGACCCACGTAGAGCTGCCGGGGCCGGTAGATCTTGGCCTGCTGTTCGAGCAGCTCCTGCCAGTGGGTGAGCCAGCCGACCACCCGGGGGATGGCGAACAGCACGGTGAACATCTCGGTCGGGAAGCCCATCGCCTGGTAGATCAGCCCCGAGTAGAAGTCCACGTTCGGGTACAGCTTGCGGGACACGAAGTACTCGTCGGAGAGGGCGACCTCCTCGAGGCTCAATGCGATGTCGAGCAGCGGGTTGCGCCCGGTCACCTCGAAGACGGCGTCGGCGGTCTGCTTGACGATCTTCGCCCGCGGGTCGTAGTTCTTGTAGACCCGGTGACCGAAGCCCATCAGCTTGCCCTTGCCGGCCTTCACGTCGGCGATGAACGCCGGGACCTCGCTCACGTGCCCGATGTCGGTGAGCATGCGCAGTACCTGCTCGTTGGCCCCGCCGTGAAGTGGCCCGGAGAGGGCGGCGGCAGCCGCCGAGGCGGCGATGTAGGGATCGGCGTGGGCGGACCCGACGGTGCGCATGGCGAGGGTCCCACAGTTCTGCTCGTGGTCGGCGTGGAGGATGAACAACACGTCCAGCGCCTTGGCGAGCACCGGGTCCGCCTCGTAGCGGGGCTCGGCGACCTTCCACATCATCGAGAGGAAGTTCTCGGTGAACGACAGGTCGTTGTCGGGGTAGACGAAGGGCATCCCGACGCTGTAGCGGTGGCAGGCGGCCGCGAGGGTGGGGACCTTGGCGATCATCCGGACGATCTGACGCCGGCGCACCTCCGGGTCGGTCACGTCCTTGGCCTCGGGGTAGAAGGTCGAGAGGGCGGCGATGCCCGAGACGAGCATGCCCATCGGGTGGGCGTCGTAATGGAAGCCGTCGAGGAAACGCTTGCGGAAGTTGTCGTGGAGGTAGGTGTGACGCCGGATGTCCTCGGTCCACGCCTCCAGCTCGGCGGCCCCGGGGAGCTCGCCGTGGACCAGCAGGTAGGCGACCTCCAGGTAGCTCGACTTCTCGGCGAGCTGCTCGATCGGGTAGCCCCGGTAGCGGAGCACCCCGCCCTCACCGTCGAGGTAGGTGATCGCGCTCGACGCCAGGGCGGTGGTCATGAACGAGGGGTCGCTGAACCATATGCCGGGCAGCAGCTTCCGCAGTTCGTCGGCGGAGATCCCGCCGTCGACGATCGGTATCTCGACCGCCTCGCCGGTGCGGTTGTCGGTGACGGTGACGGAATCGGTCACAGCTCCCCCTCTGGGCGAGAGTCGATGGTTGGAACTCCGAGCATCGTACCCCTGCCCCGGGCGCACCGACCGCTGGGCTCGTCTCCATCTACGATGACCCCCGTGACCGATGGCGATGGGGAGGACACGGGCAGCGACGGCGTGAACGGCCTGGAGGCGATCCGCCGCGACATCGACCGGGTCGACGTCGAGCTGGTGGAGCTGCTGGCGCGCCGCCAGCGGCTCGTCGGGCGGGTCGTCGCCTACAAACGCGACCACCACCTCGGGGTGGTCGACCGGCACCGGGAGGACGAGATGCTCGCGGCCATCGCCGCGACCGCCGAGGACAAGGGCGCGGACCCCCGGGTCGCCAAACAGGTGCTGCGCACCATCATCGACGGCTTCACCCTCCTCGAGGTCGAGCAGCTCGGCCCCGACCCCGACCCCGCGGAGTCGGTGGTGGGGACGCCGGCGCCTCCGACGAGCCCAGGTTGACCGGCCGGGTCTGACCGGGCCGGGCCTGACCGGGCCGGCGGCGACCAAGCCGGCGGACCTCAGCGCCCAGCGGTGACCCAGACCGCCAGCGCGCCACGCCGGTAGGCAGGAGCGCCGAGGGTGGAGCGCAACAGGGCGTCGACCGCCCCCGAGCCGGCAACCCCCTGCTCGACGAGCACCGCCCCGACCCGGTGGCGCGCCACGAACGCGGGGAGCGCGCGGACCGCCCGGTCCCAGTCCTCCGACCCCGGCGTCAGGGTCGTCGCCCGGACGTGGGCCGCGACCAGGGCTCGGGGGAGCGCCTCGGGAGCCGGGAGCAGCGGGGCCCGGTCGGTGCGCCGACCGGGCCCCGGGCGGATCGCGTACCCGCCGACCAGGCGGAAGCGGAGCCGGTCCACGGCCTGCCACAACATCGCCTGGTCGTCGGGGAAGGCCGGCACCGGGTAGGCGAGCACGACCGCCCCCCGCGGGACCAGCCCTGCGGGCGCGGTGCTGATGCGACCGACGGGGGCGGTGGCGAAGAGCCGGGCCGGGCCGACGCCGTGGGCCCCGAAGCCCTGGTCGGGGGCTGCGAGGACGATCCCCACCAATACGACGACCGCGCCGGCGACCGCCCGTCGCTTCGCACCGGCCCGCCACCCGCTGACGATCCCCTCGACCGCTACCGCCACCAATGCCGCGACGCCGAGACCGACGAACTGGCCGAAGCGACTGGGGATGATGTCCTCGAGCACGGGTAGGTGGGCGAGCAGCTCGAAGGGCAACGGTACCGAGGTCGGTCGGGCTCCGAGCGCGAGGTGCCCGCCGAGCTGGAGCACCCATGAGGCGGCGGTGAGGACCGCCGACGCCCGCACGAACGGGTCGGACCTCCAGGCCCGGACGGCCACCACGACGCAGACCGCGACCAGCACGGGTCCGACATAGGAGCTGTGCCCGAGGTACTGGCCGGCAGCGACCCGCCACGGCGCCCAGGCGCCGGCGACGATCGCCCTGTCACCGGGCAGGAGGCTCCCGAGCAGCCCGACGGTCTCGGGGGTCGGTTGGGTGGAGCCCACCAGGCGGCCCGGTCCGGTGAGGGTCTCCCACACCGGCAACGCGAGGATCGGTACCGCCACCGTCGCCGCGGACCCGAGGAGCGTTCCGAGACGGCGCGCCGGCGCACGGAGTGCGCCGAGACCTTGCGGCGGCGTCGCTGTCCCCGCTCCGGGCCGGACCTGCCGGAGAGCCAGGATGGCGAGGGTGACGACGGCGACCACCGCGGTCAGCACCAGGACCTCGCTGTCGACGAAGAACTGGGCGGCGGCGAGCAGCCCGAGCGCCACCCCTCTCGCCCATGCCCGTCCCGCTCCGGGCTCCCGGGGGAGGATCTGGCGGTACACGAGCCCGAGCATCAGGGGGGGCAGGGGACCGAACGCCAGGAACACGTGGCTCGCCCCCTGGTGGGTCATGTAGGGGAAGAAGGCGTAGACCAGACCGCCGACCACCGGCCCGATCCCGGGGCCCCGGAGCCGGTGCAGGACCCAGTAGGCGGCGCCTGCCGAGGTGAGGAACGCCAGGCGGAGCAGCACCGCCAACGACGCGACCGGGCCGAGCGTCGCGGTGAGCGGGGAGAGCAGGGCGCCGAGCAGCGGGAAGCTGGCGTTGTCGAGCAGGCTCACGCCCCGGGGGACGTCGATCGCAGCGGTGTGCAGGGCGAAGGGGGCGTGGGCTGCGACCGCCAGCCACCACACCTCCTGGGCCACGTCGGCACACGCGCAGGTGGGTAGCTGGTAGCGGGGGGTCAGCCCGAGGGGAAGGGCGATCACCCACGAGCACAGCGCGTAGAGGCCGACCGCCGCGGCTACGGGGAGAGCCCGGCGGCTACGGCTCGCGTCGGTCAAGGAGCCGACCGGCGGCTGGGCACCCCGGAGGTCTGGCCCGCCACGCCCGAGAGGCTAGCTCGGTGCTCGGCTGCAGCTCAGCAGCCCCCTGGCGGACCGAAGCTGCCGATCCCGACCGAAGGGTCGTCGACCACCCCCTGGTCGGGTGGAGGGACCTCCGAGCCGAGGTGCACCACGAACCAGTACCCCCTCCAGGAGTCCATGGAGGCGATCCCGATCGAACGCTCCTCGCCTCCCTCCTCGTAGACGATCCGCGAGCCCGGGACGTTCCAGTAGCCGAGACGGTTGTAGCAGTCCCCCGGCTGGACCCAGTGGACGAGGGCGCCGGGCACCACCACTTCCACCAGGCGGGCGTCGGCCGGCGAGGGACCGAGCGCGTCGTGCGCGGCGCGCAGGTCGAGGCGGAAGTGGGCGACCAGCCGGTCGGCCCAGTCGCTGGCGTCGTCTCCGTAGGCCTTCACCTGGTCGTAGGCGGAGACCGGCAGGAAGGCCGCCATCGCGGCCCCGACGTCTCCGCTGCGGATCCCGGCCCACAAGGCGGCCATCTCTGCGTGGAACGCCGGGGTCGACGCCGAGGGCAGGGCCGTGGTCTGCGGGAGCGATCCGGTCCCGGGAGGGGGCAGGGCCGAGGGTGCCGGGACGCTGGTCGTGGTGGTGCTGCTGGTGGTGCTCGTGGTGCTGGTGGTGCTGGTGGTGGTGCTGGTGGTGGTGCTCGTCGACGAGGTCGGGACGCTCGTGCGCCGGGCAGCGCGCTCCGAGCGTGCAGCGTGGGTTCCGGCACCCGAGGTGAGGGCCACCGCCACCACGACGGCGGCGACCAGAGCGACGGGCGGACCCAACCAGACGGCGATGCGGCTCCGGGAGGAAGAGACAGCTACCAGCGTAGCGAACGTCGCCGGAGACGCCTGACTGATGTCGGCGCCACCGGCCGTTGGGCGCACACCTCCAGCTCAGATCGCAGATTTGACGCCGGCCTCTTGACCGCCCTCCACCGCGTCCGACCTGTCATTCCTCTTGATACGGGCACGCGGCGGGCACGAAACGGGGGCCCGAAAAGGGGTGGGAGGTCGGCCGCAGGTCATCTGCCGCAGCCCTACCCGATCGTCGACACCGGGCGGGATCGGGCGATGGCGCGGTCCCGACTCGCCGGGCACCGCCCCGATGGCGGCCCGGCGCTGCGCGCCGCCTGGCAGGGAGCCGCGGCGCAGGAGGGGGCAGCGGGGCGCCTGGTGGCGATCGACGAGGCCCTCTCCCGGCGGGGCCTGCGCCGCCCGGGCGACCAGGAACGCGAGGCGCTGGCGGCGGAACGGGTCGCGCCGGTGGGCGAGCACCCGGGGCCGGGCCGCCCGCCCCAGGTCCGCCGGCGCAGGCCGAAGCCGCCGAGGCGACCGCCGGGCGGGCCGACAGTGCCGCCCGAGAAGGGCTGCTCGCCCGGCGGGGCGAGGCCCGAGGCCGCCTGGACAAGGCGTCGGGAAAGGCCCGGGTGCTCGGCGCGCAGGCCGACGAGCAGGCCCAGGCGATCGCGGCGATGCGCGACGAGCTCGAAGCTCGCCAGGCGTCGGCGGGCCGGGTGAGGCCGGAAGCCGCCTCGAGGGCCTCGGGACCGACCAGGCCGGGGCGATGGTGCGCCTGATCGGGGACCCCCGCCATCTCGAGGCGGTCGGCGCCGGCGGCGGCCTCGCGCTGGTGGCCGACGCAGCCGGCTCGCCCGAGCTGTCCGAGCTGTCCGAGCTGCGTCGGTTCAACCACGCCTGGGAGGCCGAAGCCACCCTCTGCCTGCACCGGGGCGACAGACCTCGACGCCTACCTCGCGCATGACCGCATCGTCGGCTCCCACGACGCGGTCGCCGTCGAGGAGGTCTTCGCCTCCTGGTAGGACTCGCCCGCCGGACACGAGGCGACCGTGATGGTCGCCTCGGACAACACCACGGTCCGCCAGCTCGACCACCTGGCCCGCTCCGCTCGCATCGACGCCGGCGAAGTCGCCGCCGAGGGGTGGGCCTACACGACGGGACGCTCGCCGGGGTGGGCGACGTGGTGACCACCCGGCGCAACGAGCGCCTGGTCGCCACCCGGCGCAACGGCGGTCCGAACGCGCACGTGCGCAACCACGACCGTTGGCGGGTCGAAGCCGTCGGGGCCGTCGGGGCCGTCGGGGCCGACGGGTCGCTCAGCCTCGACCACCTCGAGCGGGCCGACCGGGCGCGCCTTCCGGCGAGCTACGTGGCCAAAGACGTCGAGCCCACCTACGCGGACACCGGCCACGCAGCGCAGGGGCGCACCGTCGAGCGCGCCGAGGTCCTCGTCAAGCCCGGCGACACCCGCTGGTACCTGTACGTGGCGATGAGCCGGGCGAGGGAGCACAGCGTCGCCCACGTGGTCACCGACCAGGTCGAGGAAGAGCCCGCCGGCTACCACCCCGTCCGCAGCGCCCGGGAGGTCTTCAGAACCGGTGCTGGCCCGCGACGAGCCGGTGTCGGCGAGCGAGTGGGCCCGGGCCGCCAGAACCGACCCGGGGCTCGTGGCGGAGCGCTACCGCACCGGCGCCGCCGAGGAGCTGCGCGCCCGCCTGGCCACGGCGATGGCTCCCCACGGGGGGTCCTGTCCGGCCCGGAGGATTGGCGGGTGACGGCCGCCGCCCAGGCGGTCGAAGCAGCCGGGTTGGACGCCGGGGCCGTCCTCGCCGAGGCCGCCACCGACGGACCCGGAGGCGAGGCGGACCTGGGCGACGAACGTTGCGCAAGTCGCGCTCTACCGAGTCGTGCACCGGGTAGAGGGCGACAGCCTGCTCGGTCCCGACGTCGCGCTCGGGACCCCGGCCAGCCGCGCCCGCGTCACCGGCCAGGCGCCGGCCGCCCACCGCCGAGCCCTCGCAGCGCCCGAGAACATCCTGATCGACGCCGAGCGCGAAGCCCCGACGCTCAGCTGATCAGCTTGGGCCGTGGCCGTCGCGCCTACGTTCCGGATGTATCCGGCGGCTCGCGGCGCTCTCTCACATATCTCACGCAGCTCGGGTAGTGCCTCGCGGTCCTTTGGCCGGCGGGCCGCTCTTTGGCGTCGATGATGTCGTCCAGAGCGGCGGTGCGGATGAGGAACCCGCCACCTTGGAAGACGACCGCCCGCTCGACCAACTCCTCGTAGGGCACCAACCGACCGTCGGGGGCTTCCAGGCCGGCAAGCACATCGAAGGGGCCAGTGTCGGTCATCCATGTCGACATGCTGGCCGCCTCCAGCGCCAAGGTGTCGAGCTGCACGGGCAACAGGCGCGCTTCGGCGTCGATCATCCCGCCAACGCGAAGGCGAGCGTTCAGCTCCCGGAGGGCGGCGGCGAGGCGATCCAGGTTGTCCCGGACCCGGCGTACCAGAAAGTCGGCGTCGTCGGTCGGCCGCTCGGCGCCATGCGCCGTCGCGGCTGCTCCCCCGACCAGGAGGTACTCGACGCCGTGGCGGTCGAGGACGTCGATCAGGCGCCGGAGGTCATGACCTGGACCGTCGGGCCGGGGCATCGGCGCTGGCGGCTTGCTCAGCACGCTTGGCGTCGACCTCTGCCAGCCACTCCATCACGGCCTCTCGCGAGTCGAGCCGTCGCCCGTCCCACAAGATCGTCACGTCGTCGGGAGTCGATGGCGCGGCGCGGCGCATGCGCTCGATCACTTCCTCGGCGGTCTTGGCACGCGGCAGCGCCATTGGTAGTCAGCGTACCGCTCGGCCGATGTGCAGAGCTCGTCTTGATCGGGCGGCCTCGGCCCACCCGCTCATCGCCGTCTTCTCACCGCGAAGCACTGCTGAGAGCCGCCGGTCGCCGAGGCCGCCGTCACGGTCCTCCGGGAACAAAGGAACGATGGAACGAGAGGTCACGCTGAGGCTACGGCCTCCGGGCCGGAGGTGATCGCCCTACGTCGTGGGGCGGTGCCTGGTGAGCTCCTGACCGATGAGGAGGCGGCCGATTACGGCCGGTTCGCGGGCGTGCCGTCCCGGGGTGTGGAGCTTCACCTGCCTCGGCGGCGCCGACGGCGCCGACGGGCCCGGCGGGATCGCCCTGCTCGACCACAACACCTTCGATGGGCTGCGCGCCTGGGAGACCGACCGGGACCCGCAGTTCCTCGCCTACGACGCCTGGTGGCACCTCAACCAGAACACCCTCATCACGAGCGAGTGGGGCACCCCGTCAATGATCGAAGACGGCGTGGTGCCCGAGCTGCTGCTCTCCCAGCGCTACGGCCACACCCTGCACTTCTGGGATCTCGCCGCGGGGCGACACCTGGAAAGCGTCGATCTGGGCTCTGATCTGAGCACCAGATGGTCCTCGAGCTGCGACCTTCGCACGACCCGGATGCCACCTGGGGGTTCGTCGGAGTGGTGGTCTCGACTGCGGACCTGTCCGCCTCGGTGCGGCGGTGGTACCGCGACGGGTCGGAGTCGAAGGCGGACAAGGTCATCACCGTCCCCGCCGAACCCGCAGACGCTGCGGACCTTCCCCCGGCTCTCGTCCCCTTCGGGGCCGTCCCGCCGCTGATCACCGACATCGCCTCTCCGTGGACGACCAGATGCTCCACGTGTCGTGCCGGGGGACCGGCGAGCTCGAGCAGTACGTGGTCTCGGACCCGACCACCCCCGTCGAGGTCGGCTCGTTGCACCTCGGTGGGTTCGTCCGACGAGCCGCGCACCCGCCTCCCCGGACGAGCCGCTCGCCGGCGGGTCCATCAGGTGCGCCTGCAGGGAGGCGACGCGTCGTCCGGCTCCTACTGCTATCGCTGACGCCATCCTCGCCGCACGCCACCCCACTGTCGCCGACGACCGCGGATGTCGAGCAAAGAGCGCTTGCCGAACTTCCAGCGCCAATGCTCAGCCAATCACGCCGCTGACATCAGTGGACCGAGTCGCGGCTTTGTTGGCACCGGCGAGGACAGATCCCCCGGGCCCGAACCAACTGCGTCACGCCAGAGCTTTCGCCCGTCTCGGTGAGCACGGCACTGCCCTACGCTGCGGTAGGGCGGCGTAGGGCAAATAGGGAGACAAGACCCGCCTTCGACACCAACGACCGCGAAACCCCAACGTGCGGCCGGTGCACTTGGGAGATCCCCCGCGTAGGGCTGCATGGCAGGGTGAT
>JAKABK010000232.1 GCA_021796905.1 Actinomycetes bacterium | reverse complement strand
TGGTCACCGCGGTCGCTGCGGTCCACACCGAGCTGCTCGGCTCGCTCGACGGGGTGTTCCGGGCCAAGTCGGAACTTCCCGAGGCGCTCCCCCCCGGGGGAACCGCGGTGCTCAACGCCGACGACCCGCTGGTCGCGGCGATGGCTGACCGGACTCCGGCGACGGTCCTGCGCTACTCGGCCTCGGGGTCCCCGGGCGCGGACGTGACCGCCTCCGCGGTGGAGATCACCGACGGTCTCCGCCCGCGCTTCGTGCTCGAGTCGGCTTGGGGGAGAGCTGAGGTGCACCTGATGGCCCGCGGCGCCCATCAGGTCGGCAACGCGCTCGCCGCTGCCTCCGCCGCACTCGTCTGCGCAACTCCCCTCGAAGCTGTCGTCACCGGTCTCGAGCGCGGCTCTCCGTCACGTTGGAGGATGGAGCTGTCCCGAACCCCGGCAGGAGCGACGATCCTGAACGACTCCTACAACTCGAACCCCGCGTCGCTGGCTGCCGCGCTCCGGGCGCTCGCGTCGATCCCGGCGCGCCGGCGGGTCGCGGTGCTGGCCGCCATGGCGGAGCTCGGTCCCGAGGGACCTGCCGAGCACGCCGCCGCGGCCCACTTGGCAGCCGAGCTCGGCATCGAGGTGGTCGCAGTGGGTACCGACGCCTACGGTGTGGAGCCGGTCGCCGGCGGTTCGGACGACCCCGGGGCGGTGGTCGCCGCTCTCGGTCCGCTCACGGATGGCGACGCGGTGCTGGTCAAGGGGAGCCGGGTCGCCGGCATGGAGCGGGTCGCGGCAGCGCTCGCCGCGGGTTGATCCGGGCCGACCCGGTCCCTGGCGCCGCTCCGGGACTGTTGCGACCGCCTCACCGCCCCGGCCCGCCGGGACGGGCTCAGTAGTAGTTGTGGTTGGCCTGGTGGGGGCCCTGGCCGCTGTTGGCGGTGTTGTTCTGCGCCGGCACCGCCCGGCCCGGGGACTCGACCTGGAAGGCCTGCGGGTCGGTGATCGTGAGCGACCCGCCGCCCCCCGGTACCGGGGTGAGCGCCGGGGTGGTGGTGGTCGGCGAGCGGATCGTGCTCTCCGGGGCGGTCCAGGGGTCGCCGCAGGCCGCGAGCAGCGCGGCCGCGCCGAGGAGACCGACAGCCCCGAGCACGCCGCGTCGGAGCCGACCCCGGTGGGCGCCCGGCGGGATCGGAGCCGGCACCAGCCGCTCGCGGCCGGACCGGAGCCGGGAGGGGCTCTCGGACAGTCGGCGGCTGGACATCGGTTCCTCCAATACGGGTCTGGGCGGGTAGCACATTCGGTCCGTGAGCCCCGGGCAGCCCGCCTCGGCGAGTGCTGCGGTGCCCGAACCTGGCTCATCGTTCGACCAGCCGATCCTAGCCGCGGTCACCCCCCGGTCCCGGGGCGACCGGCCGGGCAGGCAACCGCTCAGCACCCACCGGCCGCTGGCGCCTGACGCCGGCGCTGGGCGTCGCGGATCTCTCTCCAACCGACGAGGGTCACGTTGCGCCGACGCAGCAGGCTGCGCAGCGAGTCGCTCTCGCAGGCCACCGCGCGGTCCTCGACCCGGGCCGGCCAGTCCGGAGCGACCGAGCGGAGATCGGGGCTGTCGGTCGCCGGGCGCAGGACCAGCTCGGTGACCCCGGGGCGGAGGTCGGCGAGCAGATCGTCGACGGCGAGGCGGGCGCTGCGGTTGCGCGGGACGCGGATCACGTCGTCTGGGACGAGGACCCCCTCGGCGGCCGCCAGGTCCCGGAAGCGGAACCCGACGGCCCGTTCGGCCGACGCCGGGGGGAGCCGCAGCGGGAGGCGGAGCTCGGCGGCGAGCCCGAGCGCCACGTCGAAGAACTCGGGTCGCAGCTCGAGGGCCCCGAGATGGGCGCTCAGGTGGGAGATGTCGAAGCCCCAGTAGATCGCCCGCTCGACCTGGGCGCGGCACTCCCGGCGCACCTCCTCGGTGTCACCGTGGTCCCAGAGGTCCTCGATCGTGCGGGGGAAGCCACCGTCGCCGTCGAGCAGCGACGGGCAGTAGGTGATCGGCCCCCAGCGCAGCAGGTCGTACTCGGCGTTCAAGGTGAGATGGACCCCGACGTCCTCACCCCGGTAGCGGGCCGCGGCCTCCCGGGCCCAGGGTCCGGGGACCACCAGGCCCGCCGAGGTGGCCATCCCGTCGCGCAGCGACGCGTACACCCCGGTGTTGTGGGCGTGGGTGACACCCAGCTCGTCACAGGTGACGATCAGCATCCGGGTCCCGGGCTCCGCCCCGAGCGAAGCGGCGAGATCGACCACCGGGGCGAGCCTACCGTCCCGGGCGGCCCGCCCCGGCGTGGTTGTCGCACCCTCGCTGGAGTATGGAGGGGTGGTCACCCAGATGCGGCTCATCGACACCGAAGCAGCTACCGACAACAGATCGGGGCCGGGGCCCTGGGTGCTCGACGAGGGCACCCGCCGGGCCGGGATGGTCGGAGTCGAGGCCGCCCGGGCGGCGCTCGCCGGTGCCGGCGGGTTCGGACGCGAGCCGCCGCTGCGCTCGGCGGCGGGTCGCCGGCGCCCCGAGCAGCGCAGCGTCGTCGGCCTCTAGCGCCCGACGCCACGCCGACCGCCGGTCAGCGCTACGAGAGCCCCTCGGTAGCATCCCGGCCGTGAACTACGGAATCACCGTCCCGTTCCAGGGCGTCCCGCTCGCCGAGCACCGCAGCTGGTACGAGGAGCTGAGCGAACTGGGCTACACCGACCTGTGGTCGTCGGAGGCGGACGGCACCGACGCCTTCACCCCGTTGGCGCTCGCTGCCGCCTGGACCCCCGATCTGCGTCTCGGCACTGCGATCGTGCCGGTCTACACCCGCGGACCGGCCCTGCTGGCCCAGTCGGTAGCGGCTCTCGCCGAGGCCGCCCCCGGGAGGTTGGCCGTCGGGATCGGGACCTCCTCGGAGGTGATCGTCGAGGGCTGGAACGCCCTGCGATTCGACAAGCCCTACCAGCGCACCCGTGACCTGGTGGCCTTCTTGCGCCGCGCTCTGAGCGGTGAGCGGGTCGACGAGCAGTTCGAGACCTTCGCCGTGCGGGGTTTCCGGCTGGGGCGCCCCCCGCAGGTCGTCCCACCGATCCTCGTCGCCGCTCTCCGGCCCGGAATGCTCCGCCTCGCCGGCCGGGACGGCGACGGGGCGATCATCAACTGGCTCGCCGCCGACGACGTGCCCCGGGTGGTCGAGGAGATCGGCCCGGGCCGGGAGGTCGTGGCCCGGATCTTCGTCTGCCCGTCGGAGGACGCCGAAGCCGTTCGCCACCAGGCCCGCCGGCTCATCGCCGCCTACCTGACCGTCCCGGTCTACGCCGCTTTCCACGAGTGGCTCGGCCGGGCCGACCAGCTGAGGGGCTTGTGGGACGCGTGGGCCGCCGGTGACCGCAAGACGGCCGCAGCGGCGATCCCAGACGCGGTCGTCGACTCGCTCGTCATCCACGGTTCGCCGGCCGAGGTCCGTGCCGAGATCGACCGCTACGTCTCCAATGGGGTCACGACCCCGGCCCTCGCTCTGCTGCCCTTCGCCGGGCTCGACCAGCGGACGGCGCTGAGGGAGCTCGCCCCGAGCGCCTGAGCGGTTCACGCAGCTCCCAGAGGGTCAGCTGTTCGCAACGACCGGCTCGGGCGGCGAGCGGCTCCCAGCGCAAGCCACCCCTGGGACCCGGCAGACAGACCCGGATCGCTCCTACCGGCAGGCTGCGCGCCGCCCCGTCGAGGTCGCGCACCCCGACGCTGCCGTCGCGCTCGCGATGACTGACCGTTCCCGGTCTCCAGCGGCCCCCAGCCGCGGGGCGCCAACGGATCTCCTCCCCGGGACGCAACCCGAGGACCGACAGCCCATCGATCCCGCCGGGCAGCCCTCGCTCGGTCATCGCAGGGCGTTACCGGTTCGACAGGGACGCAACGGTCAGTTGGGGACGCGGGTGTCCTTGAGCTCGTTCAGCTCCGGCCAGCCGGTGAGCAGGTCGAGTATCCGGGTGATCGTGGCCACCGCCCTGTCGGAGTCGCCGTTCGCCCGGTCCATCAGGCGCACGAAGGTGGCCCGGTCCGCGACCACGAAGGTCGGCACCCCGAACACGGCGTGGTCGTCCACTGCGCCGAGGTGCTCCTTGCGGAACGTCTCGAGCGGCCAGCCGCTGTCGACCTCCGCGAAGACCTCGCCGGCGGGAACGCCCACCGCCTCGAGCACCCCGGTGATCACCTCCCGGCGACGCAGGTCGGCG
>JAKABK010000002.1 GCA_021796905.1 Actinomycetes bacterium | reverse complement strand
AGGCGCCGGAAGCGTTGCAGGCCAGCTGCGGCGCGCCGTCCCGGTCGGAGCGGGCTGACCGCCGGCGGTCAGCCCCGGGCGGGGAGGGCCACCACCTCGACGGGGATGCCGTCGGCGTCGAGCGTCGCACCTGGCTCGACCGCACGGCCGACGTAGCCGAGCGCGACCGGACCCAGCGGCGAGGCGCTGGTCACCGTGCCGACGACCTTGGCGCCGGCGACCAGCTCCGCGCCCGGTCCGAGCGGCTCGGCGGAGCGCAGCAGGCGCAGGTGCCTCGCCACGTTGCCACCCCGGGAGTCGATGCGAGCCACCAGCTCCTGTCCGGTGTAGCAGCCCTTGGTGAAACTGACCGTGACCGGGACCAGTCCGGTCTCGGCCGGGATGGTGCGCTCGGTGAGCTCGGCGCCCATCACCGGTACGCCCGCAGCGATCCGCTCGGCCTCCCACTCCTCGGCCGTCAGCTCCCGGCCCGGCCCGGGGGCCTCGGTGCCGACCAGGTCGACCGCCTCCCCACCGGCCCAGAGCGCCACGAGCGCCTTTCCCTCGCCGGTCCCGGCCCGCACTCCCTCGCCGGTCCCGGCGCGCACTCCCTCGCCGGTCCCGGCCCGCACGGCGAGCACCTCGAGGGTCGCTCGCTCGAAGCCGGCCCGGGTCCGCAGCTTGAAGCGGGTCAGCCGGTCGAGGACCGCCGCACCCCACCCGGGGTCGGTGTCGACCACCAGACGCTCCTCGCCGGAGCGGGCCACCCTTACCAGCGCGTCGACTTTCCCCTGGGGGGCGAGCAGCCACGACCAGGCCGACTCCCCCACCCCGAGCGCGGCGACGTCCTGGCTGAGCTGGCCCTGCAGGTAGCCGAGCGCGTCGGGGCCCTCGACGACCACCGCATCGCGGGTGAGACGGCGATGACGCACGCCCGACGCGGCCTCAACCACGTCCCGCCGCCTGACGTCGGGCGGCGGTGATCCGCCGCGCCCCGGGGACCGCGGCGAGCAGGGCGGCCGCCTTGTTGGCGCACTCGAGGTCCTCGTCGGCGGGGTCGCTGTCCGCTACGATCCCGGCCCCCGCCTGGACCGTGGCGGTCCCGTCGGGGGCGACGACCATGGTGCGGATGGCGATCGCGGTGTCGAGGTTCCCCGAGAAGTCGAAGTAGCCGACGACCCCCGCGTAGGGACCCCGCTTGACCGGCTCGAGACGGTCGATGATCTGCATCGCCCTCACCTTGGGGGCGCCGGAGACGGTACCGGCAGGGAACGTCGCAGCGAGAACGTCGACCGGCCCGAGACCTTCGCGCAGAGCGCCGGAGACCTGCGAGGTGAGATGCATCACGTGGCTGTAACGCTCGAGGGTCATCAGCTCGTCCACGGTCTCGGTGCCGTAGACGACCACCCTGCCGAGGTCGTTGCGGGCCAGGTCGACGAGCATCACGTGCTCCGCCCGCTCCTTGGGGTGCTCGGACAGCTCGGCGGCCAGCCGGCGGTCGTGCTCATCGCTGCGGCCCCGCCGGCGGGTGCCCGCGATCGGTCGGGACACCACCCGACCCGCCTGGAGCTGGACCAGTGGCTCGGGTGAGGACCCGACGAGGCAGAGCTCGGGGTGGCGCAGGAAGAACATCGACGGGCTCGGGTTGACCTGGCGCAGCGAGCGGTACAGGTCGAACGGCTCGGCGTCGAGGTCCACCTCGAAACGTTGCGAGACCACCACCTGGAAGGCGTCACCGGCGAAGATGTGCTCCTTGGCGGCCTCGACGGCCGAGGCGTAACCGGCCGGCGAGGTCCGGCGGCGGTGGGCTGGCAGCTCGTCGTCGCGCTCGGGGGGATCGACGAGCGGCTCGTCGACCGGCTCGGCGCCGAGGGCTGCCAGCTCGTCGAGACGCTCGACAGCGGCGTCCCAGAGGGCGCCGGCGGCGTCGGGGCCGGTGCCGGGTGGGACGCGCACGGCGTCGACGAGGCTGACCCGCTGGCGCCACGAGTCGTAGGCGACCACCTGTCCGACCACCGAGAGGATCGCGTCGGGGAACCCTTGCTCGTCGGGGGGCGCGTCGGGCAGGTGCTCGATCTCCCTGACTACGTCGTAGCCCAGGTAGCCGACCAGCCCGCCGTGCAGCGGCGGCAGCCCCTCGAGGCTCGGGGAGCGCAGACGTTCGAGGACGGCGGCCGCCGCGGCGAGGATCCCCCGGTCGGTCGGCACCCCGGCGGGCAGGTCCCCCTCGACTTCGACGTGGCGGCCCCGGGCGATCAGGGTCGCGCTCGGTCTACGGCCGATGAACGACCAGCGCCCCCAACGCCCGGCGTGCTCGACCGACTCGAGCAGGAACGCCCGTCCGGGGTCCTCGGAGCCCCCCGCAGCGGTGAGGCGGGCGAAGGCGGCGACCGGGGTGGTGAGATCGGCGAGCAGCTCCCGCCGGACCGGGACCACGCTCCACTCGGCGGCGAGAGCGACGAACTCCTCGCGGCTCGGCCGGACCGTCACCGCTGGGCGCCGCCGGCGCTGCGCGCCGCTCCGGGCGAGACGGTCAGCGGGTCGGGAGGGGAGCCGAAGGCCCGGGCGAAGCACGAGCGGGTCCCGGTGTGGCACGCCCCGGTGCCTTCCTGCTCGACCACGAACAACAGGGTGTCGCCGTCGCAGTCGTAGTACGCCTCGCGCACCCACTGGCGGTCCCCGGAGGTGTCGCCCTTGCGCCAACGCTCCCGGCGGCTGCGGGACCAGAACACCGTCCGGCCGCTCGACAGGGTCTCCTCCAAGGTGTCCCGGTTCATCCACGCGACCATGAGCACCAGACCGCTGCCGTGCTCCTGGACGACCGCTGGCACCAGCCCGTCGGCGTCGAAACGGACCTCCGCCAGCTGCTCGGGGGTCGGTCGGATCGGGGTGGCGGCCGGCACGGACCGCAGCCTACGTGCAGCGCGTCGACCGGCCCGGCGGCCACCGATCAGAGGTACAGGCCGGTCCCGCCCGCGACCCGCTCGGAAGCGACGGCGTGGATGTCACGTTCGCGCAGGATCAGGTAGTCGTCGCCTTGGACCTCCACCTCGAAGCGGTCCTCGGGGTTGAACAGCACCTGGTCGGCGGGTTTGACCGCCCGTACGTGGGGGCCCACGGCCACCACCTCCGCCCAGGCGAGCCGGCGCGCGACCTGCGCGGTCGCCGGGATCAGGATCCCCGCCCGGGACTTGCGCTCCCCGTCGGCCCGGGGGATCTGCACGAGCACCCGGTCGGCCAGCATCTGGATCCCCTGCTTGGGGTTGTCCTCCATCCCCAGAGGCTACCGAGCCGGCGCCACTCCGCACGCGCCCGGGTAGCGGTCCCGGTAGCTCGGGTGGTCCCCTCCCCCGGCGGCGAGCACCGCCCGGACACACCCGCGGGTCACGACGTCGGCCGCCGCGGCCATCACCTCCCCGAGCCCTGCGCTCCCCGCCGCCCCGGCACGCAGCAGCCCGCCGGGCGCCGGGACGCCGGCGGCGGGTGGTCGGCCGCCGGTCGCGACCGCGAAGACGACGTCCCCGTCGGTGAGGCCGTGCGCCGGCCGGAACGCCCGGGCCAAGCCGTCGTGGGCGGCCATGGCCACCCGGGTGCACTCTGCGGGACCGAGAGCGGCGTCGGTCGCCACGACCACCAGCACCGTAGCCGTGCGGTCCGGGCGGTCCGGCGAGCCCCACGCCGGCAGGGGGACGGCGGGCTCGGAGGAGACCGGGGATCGCAGGTCCGCTGCCTCGCCGGCGAGCAGCAGGTCGGCTCCGTACAACCGTCCGCTCGCCTCGTCGACCGGGCTGCCGGCGGAGTTGACCACGACCAGGGCGGCTACGGTCACCCCTTCGGGGGACGCCTCGCGCCCGGAGCCGGCGATCGCAGCGTCATCGGGGCTCGCGGCCAGCACGGCGCTCGCCGAGCCGACCCCCCCGGCGAGCGGACCGGAGCGGGCACCGGCGCCGGCCCCGACGCTGCCGAGACGGACCGGACCGCTCCCTCCCGCTCCGGCGGCGGCGTCGGCCGCGGCCCGCCCGAAGGCCGCGTCCGGTCGGTGGGTCCACGCCCCGGGGCGCAGGTCGAACAGGCAGGCGGCCGGGACGATCGGGGCAACCTCGCCCAAGCCGGGACCGACCGGCAGTCCCACGCCGCGACCGGCCAGCCAGTCGGTCACCCCCGAAGCCGCGGCCAGGCCGAAGACACTGCCGCCCGACAGGCAGACGGCGTGCACCACCTCGACGAGGGTGCCGGGCGCCAGGGCGTCGGTCTCCCGGGTGCACGGACCGCCGCCACGGACGTCGACCCCCCCGACGCTGCCGGGCGGGAGGAGCACGACGGTGGTCCCCGTACGCCAGCCGCGCCCGATCCGCTGGTGGTGGCCGACCCGGACGCCGGCCACGTCGGTCAGGTCGTCGTGGGGCCCGGCGACCGGGGCGGTGCTCACCGGCCGCTCAGGACCGCACCGGTAGCGGACGGACGGTGACACCCGCCGCGCTCAGGGCGGCCTTCGCCTCGGCGATGCTCACCTCCCCGAAATGGAAGATCGAAGCGGCCAGGACCGCGTCGGCTCCGCCTTCGGTCGCACCCGCGACGAGGTGCGCCAGGGTCCCGACCCCTCCGCTCGCCACGACCGGGATCCCGACCAGGTCGGCCACGGCCCGGGTGAACCCCAGGTCGTAACCGTCCCTGGTGCCGTCGCGGTCCATCGAGTTGAGGACCAGCTCCCCCGCCCCGAGCCGCTCGCACTCTACGACCCAGGACGAGGCGTCGATACCGGTCGGTCTGCGTCCGCCGTGGGTGCACACCTCGTAACCACCGGCGCTGCGCCGGACGTCGACGCCGACCACGGTGCACTGGGCGCCGAAGACGTCGGCGACCTCCGCCACGAGGGTCGGGCGTTCGACCGCCGCGGTGTTGACGCTCACCTTGTCGGCGCCGAGACGCAACAGCCGTCGGGCGTCGTCGACGCTGCGGACCCCCCCGCCGACGGTGAGGGGGATGAACACCTCCTCGGCGGTGCGGGCCACGACCTCCCTCATCGTCGCCCGCCCCTCGGCCGAGGCGCTGATGTCGTAGAACACCAGCTCGTCGGCGCCTTCCCGGTCGTAGCGGGCAGCGAGACCGACCGGGTCGCCGGCGTCGCGGAGCCCCGCGAAGCGGACCCCCTTGACGACCCGGCCCCCGTCGACGTCGAGGCAGGGCACCACCCGCACCGCCCTCACGTCCCCTCCCCGCCCGCGCCCCCCGGGCCGTCGAGTGCCGAGCAGGCAGCGACCGCCTCGGCGACCCCGACGCGTCCCTCGTAGAGGGCCCTGCCGACGATCGCCCCCGCGAGGCCCGACCCGCCCGAGCGGACCGCGGCGAGCAGGCGCAGGTCGTCGGCGCTCGCGACGCCACCGGACGCGACGAGCGGTGCCCCGGTCTCCTCGAGGAGCCCGGCGAGGCCGACCACGTCGGGCCCGGCGAGGCGGCCGTCCCGGGCGATGTCGGTGACGATCACCGCCGCGGCTCCGGCCGCGACGACCTCTGGGACCAGCTCCCGGACCCTCCGGCCGCCGCTCTCCGACCAACCCCTCACCTGCACCTCACCGTCACGGTGGTCGAGGCCGACCGCCACCCGACCGGGCCAGCGGCGCGCGATCTCCGGGAGCACCTCGGGGTCGGTCACCGCGGCGGTGCCGACCACGACCCGGGTGACACCGAGGGCGAACAGGGCGGCGGCGTCCTCGACCCTCCGCACCCCCCCACCGACCTGGACCCCCACGGTCACCGACTCCACGATCGCTTCGATCACCGCCCGGTTGGTCGGCTCCCCGGTCCTGGCGGCGTCGAGGTCCACGACGTGGATCCACGGCACGCCGGCGGCCGAGAAACGGCGGGCCACCTCGACCGGGCCCTCGGAGTACACCGTCTCCCGGCCGAAGTCCCCCTCGACGAGCCGGACCGTCCGTCCGGCGCGCAGGTCGATCGCGGCGTACAGCTCCATGCTCACTCCCGGACCGCGCTGTGCGCCGCCAGCCGGGCGACCTCGGCGACGAAACCCGACAGCAACGCCAAGCCGACCGGCCCGGACTTCTCCGGGTGGAACTGGGTCGCCCAGATCCTGGCCTCCCCGGCCTCGACCACCGCCGCCACCGGGCCACCGTAGTCGCAGGTCGCCACCGTCTCGGGGCCGACCGGCGCAGCGTAGGAGTGCACGAAGTACACCCACGCCTCGGCGGGTGGCGCCAGGAGGGGACCGGTGAGCAGCGGGCAGGACAGCCCGGTGACCACGAGACGGTTCCACTGCATCTGGGGATGCTTGACACCTTCGGGAAGGCGGCCAACGACGCCGGGCAGCAAGCCGAGCCCGTCGACCCCGGGGCTCTCGTCGGACCCCTCGTAGAGCAGCTGGAGACCGACGCAGATACCGAGCAGCGGCACCCCGCGGGCGACGGTGTCGACCACCGCGGCGTCGAGGCCGGCGGCGGCGAGCGCCTCCCGGCAGCGACCGAAGGCCCCGACCCCGGGGAGCACCACCCCCTCCGCGGCGGCGACCGATTCGGGGTCGTCGACCAGCCGGGCGTCGGCACCGGCTCGTTGGAGGGCCTTCTCCGCCGATCGGAGGTTGCCGATCCCGGAGTCCACCACCGCGATGCGCGCCCGGGCCCGGCCGGGAGGAGGTCGGCTGGCGGGGCTCACAGCACCCCTTTGGTGGACGGGACACCACCACCCTCGACCCTGGTCGCGTCGCGAAGCGCCCGAGCCACCGCCTTGAAGCACGCCTCGAGGATGTGGTGGGTGTTGCGCCCGGACCTCGACCTCAAGTGGAGGGTCAGGGTCGCAGCGGTGGCGAAGGCCCGCCAGAACTCCTCGGCGAGCTGGGGGTCGAAACCGGGCTCCCCGAGGAGGAACCCCTCCCCGCCGGGGGTTGGGTCGACGTCGTAGACGAGGAACGGGCGCCCCGACAGGTCGAGGGCCACCTCGACCAGGGCCTCGTCGAGCGGCACGGCCATCGAGGCGAAACGCCGGACCCCGGCCTTGTCGCCGAGAGCGTCGCGTAGGGCCTCTCCGAGGGTGATCCCGACGTCCTCGACGGTGTGGTGGGTGTCGACCGACAGGTCCCCCCGGGCGACGACCCGCAGCTCCCATCCACCGTGACGACCGAGCTGGGAGACCATGTGGTCGAGGAACGGCACCCCGGTGTCGACCTCCGCGGTCCCGGCTCCGTCGAGCTCGAGGCTCACCTCGACCGAGGTCTCCTTGGTGGCCCGGCTCCGGGTGGCCCGTCGGACCGGGACGGCCCCGCCCGCATCGCCGCTTCGCGCCCCGGTCACCCGAGCACCTCGGCGAGCGCGGCGAGGAACCGGTCGTCCTCCTCCGGGGTGCCGACAGTGACCCTCAAGCAGCCCTCCAGGCCCGGCCACGAGGAGGTGTCCCGGACCAGCACCGAGCGTTCGACCAGGCCCTTCCAGACCTCGGTCCCGCTCCTCGTCTCGGGTCGTACCAGCACGAAGTTGGCCTGGGACGGCCAGAGCGTCACCGGCATCCGCCCGAGGCGGTCGAGCAGCCTCTCCCGCTCCGACACCATGGCCGCGACCCGCTCGGCCATCTCGGCCTCGTGGCCGAGGGCGAGCCGGCCGGCGAGCTGCTTGAACGCGTCGAGGTGGTAGGGCAGGGACACCCGTTCGAGGGACCCGACCACCGGCGCGGCAGCGATGGCGTAGCCGAGGCGGAGACCGGCGAGCGCCCAGGTCTTGGAGAAGGTCCGCACCACGACCAGCGGCAGGTCGTCGGCCACCAGGGGGACCGAGGAGCGCTCGGCGAACTGGCCGTAGGCCTCGTCGAGCACCACCAGCCCGCTCGTCGTGGCCAGGGCGGCGTCGAGGACCTCGGGGGGGTCGACCAGACCGGTCGGGTTGTTCGGTGAGCAGAGGAAGCCGATCGCCGGGTCGTGACGTTCGAACGCGGCGGTCACCCGGGCCGCCCCGAGGCGCAGCCCGGGGTCGCGCTCCTCGCTCACCACCGGGGTGCCGGTCAGGTGGGCGACATGACCGTGGAGGGCGTAGGTCGGCTCGAAGGTGAGCGCCTTTCGCCCGGCACCGCCGTAGGCGAGGCAGATCGCCTGGAGCACCTCGTTGGAGCCGTTGGCGGCGAAGACCTGGTCGGATCGGACCCCGTGGCTCGCAGCGATCGCCTCCCGCAGGCCGGTGGCGGCGCGGTCGGGGTAGCGGGACCACGGCACCTCGGCGAGGGCGGCGGCCAGCTCGTCCAGCCAGGAGGCGGGCGGGGGGAAAGGGGACTCGTTGGTGTTGAGCCTCACCGCGACGTCCACCTGGGCGGAGTGGTAGCCCTCCCTCAACCCGAGGTCGGCCCGGGGTGACGGGAGCCGGCTCACGCCGGTGCCTCCAGGCGGCAGCGGACCGACTCGGCGTGGGCGGCGAGACCCTCCACCTCGGCGAGGGCGACCACGTGGGGCGCGAGCCCGCAGAGCGCCTCCCGGTCGAGGTCGACCACGTGGATGTGGCGGCAGAAGTCGTCGACCCGCAACGCCGAACCGAAACGCGCCGACCTGGCGGTCGGCAGGACATGGCTCGGGCCGGCGGCGTAGTCACCGACGCTCGCCGGGGCCCACGGCCCGGTGAACACCGCCCCGGCGCAGCGGACCAGCCCGAGGAGCGCTTCGGGGTCGGCCACCTGCAGCTCGAGGTGCTCGGCAGCGACGACGTTGGCGACCTCCATCGCCTGCTCCGGTCCCTCGACGAGCACCGCGTACCCGCCACGTCGGAGGGTCGAGGCGATCTCGGCCCTCCGCGGGGACGCCTCGGTGATCGTCTCGACCGCCGCGCTGACCGCGTCGGCGACCCCCTCGGACCAGGTGATCAGGTACGCGATCCCGTCCGGCCCGTGCTCGGCCTGGACGACCAGGTCGATCGCCGCCCAGTCGACCGGGATGCTGCCGTCGGCGACCACCGCCACCTCCGACGGCCCGGTGAACGCCGAGGGCACCCCGACCGCGCCCTGCTCGGCGACGAGGCGCTCGGCGGTGGCGACATAGACGTTGCCGGGACCGACGATCACGTCCACCGCCGGGATGCTCTCGGTGCCGTAGGCGAGAGCCGCGACCGCCTGCGCCCCACCGACCCGGTACACCTCGTCGACTCCCGCCACCGCCGCGGCCGCGAGGATCGCCGGGTGGACCCGGCCACCCGGCCCGGGCGGGGTGACCATCACCGTGGTGGCGACCCCGGCGACCCGGGCGGGCACCGCGGTCATGAGCACGCTCGACGCCAGCGGCGCCCTCCCCCCCGGCACGTACAGCCCGGCCCTCTCGACCGCCCGGCGCAGCTCCCGGACCCGCAGGCCCCCGACCTGGTGGACCAGGTCGGGGTGGAGCTGGGCCCGGTGGTAGGAGGCGATGTTGGCGGCGGCCACCTCCAACGCCCGGCGCAGGTCGGCGGGGACGGCGTCGAGGGCCGCGCCGAGCTCCTCGGGGGGGACCCGCAGGTCGGCGAGCTCGACACCGTCGAAGCGGCGGGTCAGCTCCCGCACGGCGTCGTCGCCGCGGGAGGCCACCTCGGCGAGGATCGCCCTGACCACCTCCACCGGGCCGGTGCCCTGTGCCGTCGGAGCAGGGAGCCGGGGGCCGAGGGGGCCGGGGACGCCGCGCAGGTCTATCCGGGTCAACAGCGCTGCCATGGGACACCACAATGGCATCCCTATGGCCCCTCCCGCCGAGCTCGCCTCCATCTCCACCGCCCTCGACGACCTAGCGGGTCGCCTCCGGGGCCTGATCGAGGGTCTCGGGGGCGCCGAGCGCGACGCCCTCGAGACCGAGCTGGCCGAGGTCGAACGCTCCCTGGACGGAGCCCGTCGCCGCCTGGCGAGGGTGGTGGGCGCCGGCGTCACCCGACCCCGTTGACCTGACCGACCCCGTTCGCCTACCCGCCGGGTCGAGCGCCGCTGGTGCGACCGGCGGCCCGCCGCCCGCCGGCGGGCGGAGCTGCGATCGGGACGCGGGCGGAGGGACAGAAGTCCGCCAGGACGCAGCGCTCGCACGCCGGTGCCCGGGCGGTGCAGACCCGGCGGCCGTGGAGGATGAGACGCATACCGAACCCTCCCCACTCGGAGGCCGGGAGCAGCGCGCAGACCTCACGCTCGACCCTGACCGGGTCGGTCTCGGCGGTGAGCCCGAGGAGCCGGCAGAGCCGTCCCACGTGGGTGTCGACGGCGAGCCCCGGCAGGCCTAGAGCGACGCTGCGGACCACGTTGGCGGTCTTGCGACCCACCCCCGGGAGGCTGACCAGGTCCTCCATCGCGCTCGGCACCTGAGCGTCGAAGCGCTCCACCAGGGCGGCGGCGAGACCGACGATGCTCGCCGCCTTCGCCCGGAAGAAACCGGTGGAGCGGATCACCGCCTCCACCGACGCAGGGTCGGCGCCGGCGAGGTCCGCCGGTTCCGGCCAGCGGGCGAACAGCTCCGGGGTGACCGAGTTGACCCGCAGGTCGGTCGTCTGCGCCGACAGCACTGTCGCCACGAGCAGCTGGTAGGCGTCGGCGTAGCGCAGCTCGCAGAGCGAGACGGGCTCACCGGGGTACTCGGCGGCCAGGCGGCGGGCGGCCTCCCGGGCCCGGCCCCTCGGGGTCCTCGGCTTGGGCACCGGCACAGGCTACGACGCCCGCTACGGTGCAGCGATGACCCGCGTCGAGCGAAAGGAGCGTCTCGACCCCGAGGAGATCGGGGCGATCAACGAGCTGCTCGCCGCGGCGGCCGCCGCCGACGACCACGCAGCGCTCGACGAGCACGCCTGGTTGGACCTGGTCCAAGGGGGGCGCAGTGGTTTCGGGGCGCTCGTCGCCCGGGAGCCCGACCATCCACACCCGGTCGGTTACGCCCAGGTCACCCGGGGGGGCGGGTCGTGGGCGGTCGAGTACGTCGTCGACCCGCACCACCGGTTACCGGGCAACACGATCGGCCCGGACCTGCTCGCCGAGGCCGGCCGGCTGATCGCGGAGCAGGGGGGAGGGCACGTCCACTTGTGGGTCAGCCGGGCGGGACCGGAGTCGGACCGGGTGGCCGCCGTGATCGGTCTCCGCCCGGGAAGGGCGCTCTACCAGATGCGCCGGCGCCTCCCGGTCGAGCCGGGGCTCGCCGGACCCGACCTGCCGGCGACCCGGGCGTTCGTCCCCGGCCGGGACGAGCAAGCCTGGCTGGAGCTCAACAACCGCGCCTTCGAGTGGCACCCCGAGCAGGGAGGCTGGGACCTCGAGACCTTGAAGGAGCGCGAGTCCCAACCCTGGTTCGACCCGGAGGGGTTCTTGGTCCACGAGGAGGACGGCCGGATCGTCGGGTTCTGCTGGACCAAGGTCCACGCCGACCACGACCCCCCACTCGGGGAGATCTACGTGATCGCCGTCGACCCGGCAGTGACCCGCCGTGGGCTCGGGCGGGGCCTCACCCTCGCCGGCCTCGACCACCTGGCCCGCCGCGGGCTGCGCACCGCGATGCTCTACTGCGACGCGGCCAACACCCGGGCGGTCAAGCTGTACGTGGATCTCGGTTTCACCGTCAACCACATCGACCAGGCCTACGTCGGGGACCTCCCCCCCGCCGAGGGGACCTGACCCGACGGTAGCGTTGGGGGGTGCCGAGCGCCTACGAGCTCGACCGGGACGGTCTGGCCGCGCTCCTGGCCGACCAGCCCGCGTACCGCAGCCACCAGGTGTGGCGCGGTCTCCACGAAGGTCTGCGGCGCCCGGCCGAGATGACCGACCTGCCCCCGGCGCTCCGCCGACGCCTCGAGGAGGCGCTCCCCCCGGCCCTCGACGAGGTGACGAGATCGGTCTCCGGGGACGGTCGGACGCTCAAATGGCTGTGGGGGCTGCCCGACGGCGCCCGGGTCGAGACGGTGCTCATGCACTACCGGGACCGCAGCACGGTCTGCGTGTCGAGCCAGGCGGGCTGCGCCATGGGCTGCAGCTTCTGCGCCACCGGCCAGGGGGGCTTCACCCGGCAGCTGTCGAGCGGTGAGATCGTCGAGCAGGTCGTCGCCGCGGGCCGGGTCGCCCGCCTCGGAGGGCGACGCCTCACCAACGTGGTGTTCATGGGCATGGGAGAGCCGCTCGCCAACTACGACCGGGTGTGGGGGGCGGTGACCCGGATCCACGCCGACCTCGGCCTCTCGGCCCGGCACCTCACCATCTCGACCGTCGGGGTGGTCCCCGGTATCCGCCGCCTCGCCGGCGAGGACCTGCCGGTCAACCTGGCGGTGTCGCTCCACGCGGCACGCGACGAGCTTCGCGACCGGCTCGTGCCGCTCAACCGCCGCTACCCGCTCGGGGCGCTGATCGCGGCGTGCCGCCACTACCTGGTGGCCAAGGGACGCCGGCTCAGCTTCGAGTGGGCACTGATCGACGGGGTCAACGACACCGACACCGACGCCGACGAGCTGGCCGGGATCGCCCGACCGCTCGGAGCGCACGTCAACCTGATCCCGCTCAACCCCACCCCCGGCTACCCGAGCGTCGGCACCCCCCCGCAGCGGGTCGCGTCCTTCGCCGGCCGGCTGCGGGACGCGGGCGTGAACGCCACGGTGCGCCGCAACCGGGGTACCGACATCGACGCCGCCTGCGGCCAGCTCGCCACCCGGGTCGCGGGCCCGACCGTCCCCCGGGGCCGCCCGGCGGGACCCGCACCGGCTCGGCACGGCGGTGGTGGTTGACTTGGTACATGCCCTCCAAGTCCAAGTGGTTGGACCGCACCCAGCCCCAGACGCTCTACATGGCGACGATCCTTTTGTACCTGAACGCTGCGCTCGCGATCTTCAGCGCCCTGATCTACCACAGCGCCGGTGGGCTGATCGGGCTGGTGTTCATCGCCGGGGAGGTCCTCGGGGGCTGGGGGATCGCCAACGAGAAGAAGTGGGGTTTCTGGGTCGCGGCGGTGGTCGCGGTGCTGGTCCTGCTCCTGGCGCTGGCGTTCTTCAGCTTCGGGAACATCTTGAACCTGGTCTTCGACATCGCCCTGGTCGCGTTGTTGTTCCACCCCCAGAGCACCGCTTATCGCAAGACCTGGTTCCGTTGACCGCCGGCCGGTAGCGTCGGCGGGCATGGCGACCACCATCGAAGGCATCGACGGGCTGCTCTCCCGAGCCGGGGGGCATCTCGGCCACAGCGAATGGCACGAGATCACCCAGGACCAGGTCAACCGTTTCGCCGACGCCACCGGGGACCACCAGTGGATCCACGTCGACGTCGAGCGGGCCGGCAAGGGCCCCTTCGGCGGTCCGATCGCCCACGGCTACCTGACCCTCTCGCTCGCCCCCCTGCTCCTCTCCGAGATCCTGAGCGTCGAGGGGGTCTCGATGGGGGTCAACTACGGGCTCAACCGGGTGCGTTTCCCGGCCCCGGTCCCGGTCGGCTCCCGGCTCCGGGCGGGCGCCGAGATCGCCGCCGCCGAGCGGGTCCCCGGCGGGGCGCAGGTGACCCTCGCGGTGACCTTCGAGGTGGAGGGGGCCGCCAAACCGTCGTGCGTGGCGGAGATCATCTTCCGCTACTACGAGTGACCCCGGCTTCGCGCTAGCCCCGCGGAACCGGTAGAACCGGTCCCGATGCCGCACTCCTCCGCCCGACCGGCCCCCCTGCCCGAGGGCGAGGAGAAACGCCGGGCGCTGCAGGCGATGTTCGACACGATCGCCCCCCGCTACGACCTGGTCAACCGGATCATGACCTTCGGGCTGGACCGGCGCTGGCGTCAGCGTGCCGTCGCGAGCCTCACCCTCGACCGGGACTCGAGGGTCCTGGACGTGGCTTGCGGGACGGGGGACCTGTGCCGCGACCTGGCCGGCTCCGGCTACCGACCGCTCGGGGTGGACCTTTCGGCGGGAATGCTCCGCCACGCCCGCACCGACGCCCCGCTGGTGCGGGCCGACGCCCTGCTCCTCCCCTTCCCGGACCGGTCCCTGGACGGTGTGGTGAGCGGTTTCGCCCTCCGGAACTTCGTCGCCCTCCCACCCCTGTTCGCAGAGGCGCACCGGGTGTTGCGTCCCGGTGGGCGGGTGGCGCTGCTCGACGTGGCCACCCCGTCGCACCCGCTGGTGCGCGCCGGGCACGCCCTGTACTTCGGGCGGGTGGCGCCACTGGTCGGCGCGGCCCTCTCCGACGCCTCCGCCTACCGCTACCTTCCGCGGTCGGTCGCCTACCTACCGCCGGTCGCCGAACTGCTCGACGGGTTGCGCAGGGCGGGGTTCGCCGCCGTCGAGCGCCGCTCGCTGTTCGGGGGGACCACGCAGCTGCTGACCGCCACCAGGAGCCCGGAGTGACCACCTCCGTCGATCCCCGCCTCGCCGCCTCCCGGCTCGTCGCCCGCAGCCGACCGCTCGAGCTGGCCCCCGGGACCCGACCCGACCTGGTAGGCGCCGCCGGCGCCGCCGGAGCGCTCTGGAGGACCGCCGGCGGCGGTTTCGCCACCCACGGCACCGCCCTTCGCCTGGCTCTGCCCGACGGGCTCGCCGACCCTGCAGGAGTGCTCGCCGCCGGCGAGGCGCTCGGCGCGATCCCCGTCGGCCCCGGCGAGGCGCACGGCGCGGTGGCGGTCGCGGCGTTACCGTTCGACCGGAGCGCACCGGCCGAGCTGATCGTGCCCGCTGCGCTGGTCGGCTACGACGGCAACCAGGCGTGGGTGACCACGATCGCCGGCGAGGACGACAGCGGCGAGGTCGAACGCCTGGCCTCCGGCCTGGTCTCGGGGGCCACCGCAGCCAAGGACCCCGAGCTCGGGGAGTGGGCACCGGACAGCTTCGAGCTGCGCTCCTCGCTCTCGCATCGCGAGTGGGTCGAGACCGTCGCCGAGGCCGTCGCCGCCGTCCGGGCCGGGGACCTGGACAAGGTGGTCCTCGCGCGCCGGGTGGAGGTCGTCGCCAACCGCCCGCTCCCGACCGGCCAGATCCTCGAACGCCTCGCCGCGTTGTACCCGGCTTGCATGGTCTTCCGGGTCGGCAACTTCCTCGGGGCGAGCCCGGAGCTGCTCGTCGGGCGCCACGGTCCGACGGTCACCACCCATCCGCTGGCCGGCACCGTGGCCCGCAGCGGGGACGCCACCGCCGACCGGGCCCTCGTCGAGGGTCTGCTGGCGTCGTCGAAGGACCGGTCCGAGCACGCCTTCGTCGTGGAGGACCTGAGAAGACGGCTGGCGCCGTGGTGCTCCCGCCTCGACGTGCCCGACCGACCGTCGATCCTCGAGCTGCGCAACGTGTCGCACCTCGGGACCCGGCTCACCGGGCAGCTCCACCCGGGCCGCCGCCGACCTTCGGCGCTGGAGCTGGTCGGGGCGCTCCACCCCACCCCGGCGGTCGCCGGCAGCCCGACCGACACGGCCTGCGCCTACCTCGCCGCCGCCGAGGGTTTCGACCGGGGTCCCTACGCCGGTCCGGTCGGCTGGATGGACGCCTCCGGTGACGGGGAGTGGGCGATCGGTATCCGCTCGGCGATCGTCGAGGGGTGCCGGGCCGAGCTGTTCGCCGGTGTCGGGGTGGTCGCCGGCTCCGACCCGGTCGTCGAGCTCGCCGAGACCCAGCTCAAGCTCCAGGCACTGCTCGCTGCGGTGGTGCGCCCCTGGCCGGGCCGCCGGGCCGCAGCGACCGGCCGGCCCACAACCCGGCCCTGGCGGGCCGGGTTGCCCGGGAGCTACCGGCGGGTCATCCGAAGAGGTGCCCGAGGCGCCAACCGAGCGACGGGGACGGCGGGGCGTGGCCGCTCAAACCGACCGAGACGGTGCCGGTCTCGGTGCTCGCCACCAGCCTGCCGGTGATCGGCTCCCCCGGCCGGGCCCGTCCCGGGTCGCCCCCGGACAGCCGCAAGCGAACCGACACCTGCGAGCCGGGAGGGGCCAGCACCCGTAGCGGCGAGTCGGTGACCACCCGGGTCGTCACGCCGGCGCGCCGCAACGAGAGGACCGGGGTACCGGCCGGGACCAGGACGGTGTCGGCCAGGCTCGAGTACCAGCTGTCGACGAGGCGTCGTGAGGCGTCCAGAGCCGCCGAGATGATCGAGGTGATCGAGGTGCCTTGCTGGCCGAGCACCGCACCGAGGAGCCGCACCCGGCGACCGTCGACGCCACGGACCACCGCGAACAGCAGGCACCCGCCGGCCCGGGGCGTCGAGCCGGTCTTGATCCCGACGAAGCCGTCGGTGCCGACCAGGCTGTTGTAGTTGGTGACGGTCCCGACAGCGGGGATCGTCGTGCTCGGCTCGTCGACGATCCGGGCGAACACCGGCAGGCGCATGGCGGCAGCGGCGAGACGGACCAGGTCGGCGGGATCCGACACGCTGCCCGGGTCGAGCCCGCTCGGGTCGACGAAGTGGGTGTGGGTCATGCCCAGGCTGGCTGCGGTGGAGTTCATCCGGGCGACGAACGCCGACCGGCTGCCGGCGTCGAAGCGGGCGAGGGCCGCCGCCATGTTGTCCGCCGAGGGGATCAGCAGCGCTTGCAGCGCCTGGAGCTCGTCGAAGGTCTCCCCGGCGTAGACGTCGACCAGCGACTCGCCCGCAGCGATGCGCGCCGACAGGTGGGCCGCCTCGGAGGCGGTGATGGTGAAGGAGGGACCACCCCGACCGAGCGCCAGCGGGTGCTCGGTCAAGGTGAGGTAGGCGGTCATCACCTTGGTCACGCTGGCGATCGGGACCGCCGCGACCGGCCCGGAGGTACCGATCAGCTTCCCGTCCCAGGTCGCGAGGGCCGCCTCCCCCGACGACGGCCACGCCGGGCTGCTCGCCTCGCCGGGGACCGGGACCCGCCGTTGGACGAGCCGCCGGGCAGAGGCCGCCGGGACCGCCTCGCTCGCCGCTCGCAGCGACCCGAGGGCGACGACCGTGACCACCGCCAACGCGCCGACACCGATACGCCGGGCGCGCAGCTGGCGCCGACGCCGGGAACGGTCGGTCCGCTCCCTCGGGTACTGCCCTCCGGCCTGCGGAGCGGCGCCGGCGGGACGTCCCCGCCGGGGGTCTGTGGAGCCGCCACCGGGGCCGGGGCGCCGGGGCGGGTAGGGGTGACTGCGGGCGTCGGGCACGGACCCGGCATTCTGCCCGCGTGGCGCCGCCCGCCGGGAGCGCCCCCCGATGGCGCCCGAGCCGACGCCGGCCCCGGCGCTCAGCTACCGGCCCCGGCGCCCGTCGCCCGGGTACCCGCGGCAGCCCGCACGGCGCCGGCGATCGCGGCGTTGAGCCGGTCGTGGGCGGCGACGTTCGCGCTGCGGTCGGTGGCCACCACCGCTACCGACACCCCTTCGGGAGGGTCCGACACGATCGCCCGCAGCTCGGCGAGGTCGGCCACCCGCCGGGCCGGGACCCCGTAGGCGGAGGCGACCGCGGTCAGGTCCCGACCGTGGGGGGTGCCCCAGAGACGCTCGAAGCGCTCGGCCGGGACGGCCGCCGCCTGCGGCAGGAACGAGAAGATCCCGCCGCCGTCGTTGTCGACGACCACCACGCTCAGGTGGGCCGGTCGGTCGGCAGCGCCGAGCAGGGCGCCGGCGTCGTAGAGGAACGCCAGGTCACCCACCAGGGCGACGGTCGCGTCCTCGGTGCCGAGAGCAACACCCAAGGCGGTGGAGACGACCCCGTCGATACCGTTGGCTCCGCGGTTGGCGACCACCCTCACGCCGTCACGGGGCCTGCCGTACCACTCGACGTCACGGACCGGCATCGACGAGGAGGTGAACAGCCAGCTCCCGTCGGGCACCGCCTCGGTCACCGTCCGGGCGACCGCCGCCTCGGTGGTCGCGGTCTCGGTAGCCAGTTGCCGGTCGATCGCCGCCTGGGCCGCGGTCTCGGCCGCCTGCCAGCGCTGCACCCACTCGGTGGTCCTCCCGGCAGGTCCGCCCGAGCCCCCGAGCGCCGCAGTGACCGTCTCGGCGAGCAGCGACGGGTCGGCCCCGGAGACCACCGAGGACGTCCGTTCGGGGTCGGACCAGGCCCGGGAGGCGTCGATGACCACCTGGCGAGTAGTCGACGGCAGGGTCGCCAGCCACGAACCGAGGACCTTGGACGCCCAGGGACGACCGAGGCGCAGCACGTAGCTCGGGCACCAGGCGGCCACCTCGGGTACCCGCAGCAAGGAGTCGACCGCCGCCACGACGAGGGGATGTCCCACCCTGGCGCCGCTGCGGGGATCGGCGAGCAGCGGCCAGCCGAGCGTCCCGGCGATGCCCAGCGCCGCCCGGCCCGCTCCGGCCCCGGCGACAACCAGCCCTTCGGAGCCGGCGGCGGCGACCAGCTCGGCGACCAGCTCCGCCGACGGGAGCTCCGAGCGACCCCGGCTCGCCTCGTGCCAGGGCCTCCCCCCGTCCCGCCCGGGTGGCAGCGGGCCGGGATCGCCGAGCAGCGGGTCCCTGAACCCGACGTTCAGGTGCACCGGCCCCGGCCCGCAGGGGTGGCGGACCGTCTCCGCGACCAACCGCGCGGCGAGGGACCGCCACCACCCCGTGGCGGTCCCCTCCGGCACGCCCGGGTCGGCGGAGAAACGGACCGATCCCCCGTAGAGACCGGCCTGGACAACGGTCTGGGGGGCGCCGACCCGGTGCAGCTCGGGCGGGCGGTCGGCGGTCACCGCCAGGAGCGGCACGCCGGCCTGGTCGGCCTCCACCACCGCCGGGTGCAGCTCGACCGCCGCGGTGCCGCTCGTGACGACCACCGGAGCCGGCCGGCCGGTGGAGAGACCGAGACCGAGCGCCACGAACCCGGCGGAGCGCTCGTCGAGCACCACGTGCACCCGGAGCCGGCCGTCGGCGGCGAGAGCCGCGACGAGCGGCGTGGAGCGCGACCCGGGGGCGACGACGGCATCGGTGAGCCCGGCCCGGGCCCATTCGTCGACGATGGTCGCGGCAAAGGCGTCCTGTGCGCTCATGGCACCATCATCGGGTGCTCACGACACGTACCTGGGGATCGGGTCCTCGGCTGGTGCTCCTCCACGGCTTCACCCAGTCGGCCGGATCGTGGGCGCCGCTCGCCGAGCGGCTCTCGGGGACCCACGAGGTGATCGCTGTCGACGCTCCCGGCCACGGCGGCTCAGCGGAGGTAGGTGCCGGGTTGTGGGAGGGGGCGGACCTGATCGCGGAGGCCGGCGGACGCGGCTGTTACGTCGGTTACTCGATGGGCGGACGGTTCGGCCTCCATGTCGCCCTCGCCCACCCCGAGGTGGTCGAACGGCTCGTGCTGGTGAGCACGACCGCCGGCATCGACGATCCGGCCGAACGGACCGAGCGGGCCGCCAGCGACGAGCAGATCGCCCGGCGGGTGGAGCGCGACGGGGTGCCGGCGTTCCTCGACTGGTGGCTGGCGCGGCCGCTGTTCGCAACGCTGAGCGCCGAGGCGGCCGCGCTCGACTCCCGTCTCGGGGGCAGTGCCGCCGGGTTGGCGTCGAGCCTGCGCCTCGCCGGCACCGGGGTGCAGGAGCCGCTGTGGGGCCGTCTCGGGGAGATCTCGGTCCCGGTCCTAGTAGTGGCCGGCGAGCTCGACCCCGCCTACCTGGCCCGAGCCCACCGCCTGGTCGCGGCGATCGGCTCAAACGCGAGCCTGTCGGTGGTGGCCGGCGCCGGCCACGCCTGCCACCTGGAGCGACCCGACGCCTGCCTCGCTGCGCTCGGAGCGTTCCTTGCCGGCGGCTGACGGGTAGCCAAGCGCAGCCGACCGTCGGGCCGGCAGCGGGGCGCGGGAGCCGACTAGAGGACCAGGCCGGCGGTGAGCAGCACCCCGACCGCCAACTGGACCCGGCCGGTGCGGCCGAGGACGGTCACCAGGTCACGGCCCTCCGCCCCGGTGAGCACCGAGCGTGCCGGCCCGAGGGCGAGGGGTGCCGCCAGCAGGGCCAGCAGCGCCCACGGCCGGAAGAAGGCCGCGACGACGACCGCGACCACGAACGGCCCGATCAGGCACGCCACGTAGGCCGCCCGGGTGGCGGGAGCCCCGATCCGAACCGCCAGGGTCCGTTTGCCGGCGGCCGCGTCGCCGGCGATGTCGCGCAGGTTGTTGACCACGAGCAGCGCCACGGCGAGCAGGCCCGGTACCACCGCAGCGACCCACTCCAGGCCGTCCAGCCGTTCGAGCTGGACGTACGCGGTTCCGACCGTCGCCACCAGACCGAAGAACACGAACACGAACACCTCCCCGAGCCCAGCGTAGCCATAGGGCCGGGGACCCCCGGTGTAGAGCCAACCGGCGGCGATCGCCGCTGCGCCGAGCGCGATCAGCCACCACGACACCACAGCAGCGAGCACCGCGCCGGCTGCCGCGGCGATACCGAAGGAGACCACCGCCGCCCGCTTCACCGCCGTCGGCGAGCCCAACCCGGAGGCCACCAGCCGCACCGGCCCGACTCGGGAGCTGTCGGTGCCCCGCACCCCGTCGCTGTAGTCGTTGGCGTAGTTGGTCCCGACCTGCAACGCGAGCGCCACGACCGCAGCCAGGACCGCCCGCCAGGCCACCGCGTGACCCCCGGCGGCGGCCACGCCCGTGCCGACCGCCACCGGCACGATCGCCGCCGGCAGGGTACGGGGTCGGGCGCCCTGCACCCAGCGGACCCCGGCTCTCCTGCGCTCTGGCACCGTCGAACATTACTGGCCCCACCGGCTCACGCGCCCGACGGGCAATGCCACGAGCGACCTCCGGCCCCGGCGCGGGGGCGTCGGGGCGCCTTGCCGACCCGGGTCATCTTTTCCGAATAGGTGACCGCTGTTGTGGGTACAGCCTGAGGACCCCCGCACCACCCGTGCCGCCTTCCCCGCGCCCGATTGCGACACACCGAGACGGCCTCACCACACTTAGTGAACCGACGGGTCCAGAGGCGACCATCCCGTACAAAACGCCTCATTTCCTCCCGCATTCAACCCGAGCCACGGTAGGCTCTTCACGGCGACAATAAAACCGGCGGGTGCACGTAGTGATAAAACTCGCGCGCTGTCCCCCAGCGGCGAACAACACGAGAACGACAAAGGACTGCGTGAAGACATGCAACCAACGACTCCATGAGCGCACCCAGTTCCGGGCCGCAAACTGCAAGTTCTCCACCGGTACCGGCTGTTCGCGGCTTCTCGCTGTTCCCTGGGACCAGCTTCGCTCTCCTCGCGATCGCGGCGATAGTGGCCATCGCTTCGGATAGAGCCGTCGACCTCGTCACCCTCACGACCGGGTGTCTCCTCGTCACCGTATTGTGGGCTAGGCGTCACAGGCTCGCCCCGCCCGCGCTGGACGGCGCGACCCGACGAGGACCGCTGCCACGGCGGGGCCAGCGACTCGTCGAGCTCGCTCTCTACCTGTCGCCGGTGCTGCTCCTGAGCATCGCCTACCCCCTCGCGAGCCACCGCCTCTCCCACGACCGCATCGGCGGGGTCCCGCTCACGACCCTCCTGCTCGCCTCGTCGGTGACCGTGCCGTGGCTGACCCAGGCGGTCTGCCTACCCCTGTACCGTTCGATCGCGGCGGAGATCGACTCGGGGAACCCCGAGACGGTGAGGAACCGCTTCTGTGAGGCCTGGCCCTCGGCCTTCGTGCAATCGCTGCCCACGATCGCCGTCTTCGCTGCGCCCATCGCCATCGCCACCGGCTGGTCGCCCACGGTGCTTGCCGTCTATGTAGCGCTGTGCGTGCTCTACGTGGCGTTCGCGCAGTCCCTCATCCTCAGCATCGTCAGTCGCAACCGGGTGCTGTGGGCGATCGGATGGGCGAGCCTCGCCGCGACCCTCCTGATCGTCCCCTCCCTCTGGTTCCTCCCGCCCCTCGTCGCGCTCGCCACCCAGGTGCTCCCCCTCCGTCGCCGCTCGTACCTCATGGTGCGGCGGTTGTCGGTCGAGCCGGGCGAGGTCGCCAGGGACCTGTTGCGCGGGCTCGTCCTCGGTTCGGTCCTCTGGGCCGACAAGTTCCTCCTCTTCATGAGCGACGGCAGCCACTTTCGCGTCACGACCGTCTTCCTCGGCCTGCTCCCCGCCATCCTCGTCTACAACTACTACTTCGTGCGCCTGGCA
>JAKABK010000231.1 GCA_021796905.1 Actinomycetes bacterium | reverse complement strand
CGCTGTGGCTCCCGGCGAGGACGGAGAGGCGGTGGGTGTGGTGACCAGTTCCTGCCGCTCCGAGGTGCTCGACAAGACGATCGCGCTCGCACGGGTGGGGATCGCCCACGCAGGGATCGGGACCCGGCTATGCGTCGGGGGGGCTGACGCCACCGTCGTGGCCTTCCCCTTCTACGATCCGGACAAGACCCGACCCCGCTCGTGACCGGGGCGCCGACCCCGCCGACGCTCCGGGCGGTCGTGGCGCGCACCGCTGGTCTCGTCGGCCACGGCGCCGGGACGATCCTGCGGGGTTGGCCCGGGATGCTGGTGGTGCTCGCCGCCTACCTGGCGGTGGCGGTGCCGACCGCCCTCGTCGGGGCCGGCTACCCCCAGCTCCTCGGTGCTCTCGCCGCCGGGGCTGCCGGCGTCTCCTGGTACCTGTCCCCGCTCGGGCGTTGGGAGGCCGGTCGTCGCCACCGCTGATCGCAGACCCCGACCTCCGTCGCCCACCTGCGGATGACGCCGGTGGGCGACCGGCCCGGTGAGCCGGTCAGCTCCAGGGGAAGGGCGAGTGGCTGACCGGGTGCAGCTGTCCGGCGACGTAGCGGCCGAAGCGGAACGGCTCGAGGAGCGCCTGGGGGGTGCCGAGCAGCTCCTCGGCCACGAGCTTCCCGACCCCGATCATCTTGTAGCCGTGGTTGGAGTCGGCGATCAGGTAGACGTTGCCGGCGAAACGGTCGAAGACCGGGAAGCTGTCGGGGGTGAAGCAACCGATGCCCCCCGAGGGGTCCTTGGAGAAGAGCCCCGACCTGCCCTCGAAGCGTCGGTGGCAGTGGGCGAGCGCCGAGGTCCACATCCGGGCGAACTCGGGACCGACGACGAAGTCCGGGGACGCCGGCCCGTAGGGGTCGACCGCGACCTGCTCGACGGGCCGGTCCACGACGAATGGCATCGCCCCGCCCTGGATCCCCCCGAAGTTGAAGTCCGGCTTGTAGTAGATCCCCCACAGCTCGTCGGTGACCAGGGACCCGTCTGTGTCGTCGTAGAGCGGGGCGTCGGTGTCGACGTGCAGCACCGGGGGTGGGTTGCCGGCGTTGTCGGTGAGGAACCCGGGGTCGACCTTCAAGGTCCCTTCCTGCAGGGACCAGTAGGTCCACATCGGCCGCTCGTAGTCGACGCCGTCACGTCCCCTGACGGTGATGTCGTCGGGCAGCCCGAGCAGCTGCCAGGCGGTACGGACCCAGGGACCGAGAGCGACGACGAGCTGTTCGCAGGCGATCCGGGCGGGCTCCTGGTAGTGCCGACAGTCGGCGGCGGTGACCGACCCCGACGCGTCCCGCTCGAGGTCGACCAGCGTGGTGCGGGAGAAGATCCTCACCCCCTCGGCCTCCGCCTTGGCCCGCAGCCCCTGCAGGGACGCCTGGTTGTTGGCGTAGCCGCCCCGCTTCTCGTGCAGGACGACGCTGATCCCCTTCGCCTGCCAGTCCGAGAACATCGCTTCCATGTAGCGCCGGCAGTCGTCCGCCCCTTGCACCAGCTGGGACGGGTAGCCGATCGCCTCCTGCTCCTTGGCGATCCGGGAGACGTCGTCGCCCATCACGTCGGGGCCGAGCTGCATGTAGCCGACCGGGTGGTAGGAGAACGCGGCCGGGTCGGACTCCCAGACCGACACCGAGTGGGCCATCAGCTCCCGCATCGCCGGCTGGAAGTAGTTGTTGCGGATCACCCCGCAGGCGATTCCCGACGCGCCGGCACCGATCTCGCCCTTGTCGATCACCACGACGTCCCGGCCGCTGCCGCCTCCGGTGGCCCGCAACCGCTCCGCGAGGTGCCAGGCGGTGGACAGGCCGTGGATGCCGGCACCGACGATCAGGTAACGGGCGTGGTCGGGAAGGGTCTCTTCGGGCATGGGTGAAGGAAAGCACCCCCTGACCCCGGTGTCCATGAACAGCATCCACCGGATCGATAACCGATGGTTATCATCGGGGCGTGGACCTGCGCCGGTTGCGCTATTTCTGCGCGGTGGCCGATGAGCTGCACTTCGGCCGGGCCGCCGAGCGGCTCTCGGTGGCCCAGCCGGGACTGTCGCAGCAGGTCAAGGTCCTGGAGGCGGAGCTCGGCGCCCCCCTGTTCGAGCGCAGCAGCCGGAGGGTGGCGCTCACCGAGGTCGGACGGGTGCTCTACCCCGACGCCAGGGCGCTGCTCGCGGCCGCCGACGCCCTGGAGGAGCGGGCCCGGGCGGTGGCGGCAGGGAGAGCCGGGAGGCTACGGGTCCACACCACCCGTTCGGCTCCGAGCGGACCGGCCGCCGAACTGGTCGACTCCTTCCGCGCCCGTTACCCGGCGGTGGACCTCGAGCTGGTCACCGGGTTCACCGGCTGGAACCTCGAGGAGCTGCGCGCAGGGCGCAGCGACGTGGTCTTCGTCCGGCCGCCGGTCGGACCCGATGCCGGCGTCGAAGTGGTCTACCTCGGCGACGAGGAACTGGTGGTCGCCCTACCCGCCGGCCATCGGCTGGCTGCTCAGCGCCGCCTGCACCCCACCGACCTCGAGGGCGAGGACGTCGTCTCCTGGCCGCGGCGCAACGCGCCGGGCATGCACGACCGGATCGAGACCGAGCTGTGGGGTGGGCGCCCCCCGAGGGTCGTGCGGGAGGAGCCCGACGACGAACAGGTCCTGCGGGCGGTGGCCGCCGGGATCGGGCTGGCGGTGATGATCGGGACCAGGGTCGGGTCGCTGCGCTTCCCCGGTGTCGCGGTGCGCCGCTTCGCTGCGCCCGCACCGACCGTAGGGCTCGCCCTGGCCTGGAGGCCGTCGGTCGCCCCGCCGTCGGCAGCCCGCTTCGTCGGCCTGACCGGTGTCACCGGCTCGTGAACATCGTCGCCGACCCCTTGTAGCGCCGGCTCCGGTCGAGTATCATGCGACGAAACGTTGCTCCGCTGCAAGAAACTGCTCGGCAGTAGGGAACAGCTCCGCAGGAAGGAACAGCTGGACGGGTGAGGGGACCCGCTGCTGGTCTCCGCTCCGTCCCCAACCGCGGTCCGAGGGGGACAAGAGAGAAATGGACACCGAACCGGTATCGACGTCGCTCGGGGTGGCGACGGTCAGCGTCGACGGCCACCAGCTGATCAAGTCGTTGCGCTGGTACGACGGCTTCGTCGTGTGCCTAGCGAACCCCGGCTTCCTGATCTCCGCTCTCGGGGGGGCGATCGGATCGCTCGGCACCCTCGGGGCGGTGGTCCTCTGGACGATCTCGATGGTCTTCGCCGTCGCCAACAACCAGATCTACACCGAGCCGGCGATGATGTTCCCCGAGCATCCCGGCGGGGTGCCGGTCTACGCGAACATCGCGTGGCGCAAGTACTTCACCTTCTTCGGTCCGATGGCCGCCTTCGGGTACTGGGCCGGCTGGACCTCGGTGCTCGCGATCTTCGGTCTCACGATCGGCGACATCGTCCAGGGGCAATGGTTCCCGAAGGCCACCTGGGGCACGACCACCTCCGGGGCCCACAAGTACCTCGGGTTCATCCACTTCAACCTGCCGGTCCTGATCGGGATCCTGCTCATCGTCGCGGTCTGGGCGGTCAACGCCGTCGGGGTCAAGCCGGCGGTCTGGGTCGGCTACGTGACCGGTGCGCTGCTCATGATCCCCCTGGTCGTGTTCATCCTCTTCCCCTACTTCACCGGCGCCTGGCACGCCTCGAACCTCTCGTGGTTCCCGACCAGCGCCAGCACCTGGACCAACATCCGCCTGGCGGCGGTCTGGCTCTACCTGATGGGCTGGTCCGCCTACGGGGTCGAGGCGGCCGCCACCTTCGCCCCCGAGTACCACGACAGCCAGCGCGAGGTCCGCCTCGCCCTCCGCTCGGCGGCACTGTTCTCCCTGGTGGTGTTCTTCCTGCTCCCGCTCGGCACCGGAGGGGTGCTCGGGGCAGGGGAGATCGGCAAGCTCACCACCAACGTGAGCGTCGTGCAGTTCCTCATCGTCGAGCTCGACAAGATGATCGGGACCGGCTTCACCGACGTGGTGCTCGTGTTGCTGATGGCCTCGTTCGTGCTGTCGATGAACTCGGCGACCATGGACGGATCCCGGGCGCTGTACGGGATCGCCAGGCAGGGCCTCACGATCAAGTGGCTCGACCACGTGAACCGCCACCACGTCCCGTCGCGGGGCATGACCGTCGACATGGTCACCAACATCGCACTGCTGCTGCTGTTCGGGTCGGTCCTCGACATCTACGCGGCGAGCAACCTCGGCTACATCTTCACCCACGTGCTGGCCCTCTCGGGTGTGCTGATAATGCGCAGGACCATGAAGGACT
>JAKABK010000230.1 GCA_021796905.1 Actinomycetes bacterium | reverse complement strand
TGCTCGCCGGGATGTTCCTGGTCGTCGTCGGCCTAGCGTTCAAGGTGTCGGCGGTGCCGTTCCACTTCTGGACCCCCGACGTCTACCAGGGGTCGCCGACCCCGTTCACCGGGTACATGGCGGCGGTGGCCAAGGCGGCGGCCTTCGCCGGGCTGATCCGCTACCTGGAGGAGGCGCTGCCCACCCAGGCCGCGAACTGGCGTCCGGCGATCTGGTTGATCGCGGTGCTGACCTTGCTGGTCGGCTCGGTGATGGCGATCGCCCAACGCGACCTCAAGCGGATGCTCGCCTACTCCTCGATCAGCCAGGCGGGCTACGTGCTGATCGGGGTCCAGGCCGCCACCTCGCGGGGGGCGTCGGCCGCCGAGTTCTACGTGTTCACCTACGTGTTCATCATCGCCGGGAGCTTCGCGGTGGTCGCGGTCCTGCAGGGAGCTGGGGAGGCCCGCAACGACCTGGGGGCGCTGCGGGGTCTCGGGCGACGCCGGCCGCTGCTCGCCGCGGCCTTCGTCGTGTTCCTCCTCGCCCAGGCCGGGGTGCCGCTCACGAGCGGGTTCCTCGGGAAGTTCTACGTGATCGAGTCCGCGGTCGCGGTCGGGCAGTACCCGCTGGCGGTGATCGGGATGCTCGCTGCGGCGATCGCCGCTTTCTTCTACCTGCGGGTGGCGCTGATCATGTACCTCGATCCCCCGACGACGACCGGGCCGGCCGGCACCGCGCCGCCCCCGGGGGCCGGGACCCCGGCCGGGGTCGGATCGGGTGCGGCGGTCGGATCGGGTGCGGCGGTCGGATCGGGTGCGGCGGTCGGCGCCGCGGCACGCGGCGCGCTGAGCCCCGCCGGCCGGTCCGCGCTCGCCGTCACCGACCGCTCGCTCCTGGCGGGTCTCGCCCCGGTGGCTTCACTCGACGGGGACACGGGCTCGGGGGCGGCCACGGCTGCCGAGGTGCTCGAGGTGCAACCCGCCGACGGGGACCCGGTCCCGCTGACCACGGCGATCGGTCTTGTGGTGTGCGTAGCGTTCACGATCCTCGCCGGGGTGACGCCGTGGGTGATCCACTACGCGCGACACGCCACCTACCTGTTCTGAGCTGCGGGTGGACCATCTCACAGGCGGGTACCTGGCCGGTCTGCTCGACGCCACCCTGGAGAGCGCCCCCCACGAGCTGCCGGGGCTGATCTCCGAGCACTCCCGCAGCATCGGCGCGCGCTCGGCGCTCGCCTACCTCGTCGGCCTGCAGCAGCAGGTGCTGATCGCCTTCGGCGGGGCGGAGGGCGACGCCGCCGAGACCTTCGCCGTCGACTCGACCGTGGCGGGCTGGTGCTTCCAGCACTCCGAGCCCCACGAGGTTCGTCGCGACGACGGGCTCGTCGACGTGTGGATGCCGCTGATCGACGGCACCGACCGGCTCGGGGTGCTGCGTTTCGTGGTCGAGGAGTCGGTTCTGGGTTCCGGTGGTGACCCCTGGCGGGTCGCCGCACGACGCTTCGGGACACTGGTGGCGACCCTCGTGGTGTCCAAGGGCGCCTACGGGGACGCAGTGGCGAGAGCCCGACGTCGCAACGATCCGACCCTCGCGGCTGAGATCCAGTGGGGGATCCTCCCGCCGCTGACCTTCACCTCGCCGCGGGTCAACGTCGCAGGGGCACTCGAACCCGCCTACGAGGTCGCCGGCGACTCGCTCGACTACGCCGTCGGGCCGAGCTGCACCCACCTCGGCGCTTTCGACGCGGTCGGTCACGGCTTGGCCAGCGCCCGGATCAGTGTCATGACGATCTTCGCCTACCGTCACGCCCGACGGTCCGGGTTGTCGCTCGAGGCGACCGCTCGGCGGGTCGACGAGGTGATCCGGGACACCCACGGTCCCGAGGCGTTCTGCACGGCGGTCCTCGCCGAGCTCGACACCGCCTGCGGTCGGCTCCGCTGGGTCAACGCCGGTCACCCCGAACCGCTCCTGATCCGGCAGGGACGTTACGTCGGGACCCTCCGGGTGCCGACGTGGCGGCCTCTCGGCCTCGGGGACGACACCGCGCTGCCCCCCTCGGAGCTGGTCGTCGGTGAGACGCAGCTCGAGCCCGGTGACCGGGTGCTGCTCTACACCGACGGGGTGGTCGAGGCGCGTTCCTCCGGGGGTGAGTTCTTCGGCCAGGACCGCCTCGCCGACCTGATCACCCGCGACCTGGACGGCTTGACCGTGGCCGAGACCATGCGCCGGGCGGTGAAGGCGATCCTCGAGCACCAGCACGGCAAGCTCGACGACGACGCCTCCCTGCTGCTCGTCGAATGGTCGGGGAGCGACCCCCGCCCGTCTCACCGGCGCTAGCGCCGGTCGTACCGGTCGGTGCATCCGGGGCTCTCGTGCAGCCGGGGCCGTCACTGGGGCCGAGGGACCCGGCCCATCAGGTAGAACTCGTCGTTGGGCATGGTCCCGGTCAGGTGGACCAGCCGGTTGGACATGGCGAAGAAGGCACTGATGGCGCCGACGTCCCAGATGTCGTCGTCGGTCAGGCCGAAGGAACCCAACGAGGTGAGGTCTGCGGCGGTGAGCTTCCACGGCTCGACCGCGATCCGGACCGCGACCTCGAGGACCGCCCTCTGGCGGTCGTCGATCTCCGCTTTCCTCCAGTCGGTGGCCACCTGGTCGGCGACCCGGGGATTGCGGGAGCGGATCCGGGCGATCGCTCCGTGGGCCACCACGCAGTACAGGCAATGGTTCTCGGCACTGGTCGCGACGACGATCAGCTCGCGGTCGGCCTTGGTGAGCCCCGGTGTCTCCTTGTCCATCAACGCGTCGTGGTAGGCGAAGAAGGCCCGCCACTCGGCGGGACGGCGGGCCAGGGTGAGGAAGATGTTCGGGACGAAGCCCGACTTGTCGGCCACCTCCCCGATCCGGGAGCGGAGGTCCTCGGGAAGTGAATCGCGGGTCGGGACGTCGAACACGAGATGGGCTCCGGGGGTACTGACCGCAGGTGGGGAAGGCTACTAAGTGCGCGTGACGCTACGCGGCGAGCGGACGGGCCCGCCGGCTCCGACGGTGGAGGCCCACCGCCCGGGCCAACGAGCCGCCGAGCGCCAGGGCCCACAGCAGAGGGAGGGCCCACCAGGCGACGGTGCCGGAGTCGGACAGCCCGGCAACCGCTCCGACCCCGAGCAGCACCGCGGCGGCGATGCTCCAGTCGTCCCCGACGATGAAATCCCACCAGAACAGCCCGAAGGAGACCGCCAGGCGTCGGCCGGCGCCGAGCAGTCCCGAGACGGCAGGTCCCGGTGTGCCCGCAACCGGAGCCCCCGCGCTGACCGGCGCCCCGGAGGCCGCGCCTGTCGCGGCCGGTTCGGGGCGCTCCACGGATCGCAGGAGCCGGGTGAGGCCGAGAGCCAGGGCCAGGATCACCGGGATCAGCACCAGGAGGCTCCCGTCGCCGCCCGGCCAGTGGGCCCCGGCCCCCTCCGCGGCCCAGAAGGTCCCGAAGCTCGACAGCAGGACCCCGACCGCGAACTTGATCGTGTTCTCCGGTACCCGGGCGAGCGGTGCGCGTACAGCCACGGCGACCGCGACCACCACCAGGATGGCGGCGAGCGCGGCCAGGGCCGCCAGCGGGACCTGGTGGGCGTTGGCCCCGAAGGTCACGACGATGAAAGCGACCTCCAGTCCTTCGAGCACGACCGCTTTGAACGACAGTGTGAAGGCGTAGGCGTCCGGGCCCATCACGGCCCGCCCGCCGCCCCCCCCGGCCCGGCGCGCCTCGGCGAGGTGCTTCTCGTAGAGGCTGGCCTCGTCGTGGAGCGACTTGTGCCCCGACGCCCGCAGGATCGCCTTCCTCAACCAACCCAGCCCGAAGACGAGCAGCAGGGTGCCGACCACCAGGCGCAGCGGCCCGAGCGGTACCTGGGAGATCGCCGGGCCGAGCGCGGCGACGATCACTGCCAGCACCACGATCCCGCCCGCCACTCCCCGAAGCGACGAGCGCCAGCTGCGGGTCACCCCGACGGCCAGCACGACCGTGGTGGCCTCGACCGCCTCGACACAACAGGCGAGGAAGGCCGCGACGAACAACAGGGCGCCGGTCAAGTCGTCCCTCCCGCTGCTACTCGTAGCATTGTTGCTCTCCGATCGGAACTGGTCCCGGCGCGCGCTTCGAGCGGCGCCGCAGGGTCCGGCCGCCCGCGGCCGGTGGTGCTGTCCGGAGCCCCGACGGTCACGATTCGAGGTCGGATGGTCCTGACCTGCTCACTCTAACAGCTGTTAGCTGCAGGGCGCGACGATCGTGCGTTCACTCCCCTTGCCCGACCTGCCCGACCTGCCCGGGCA
>JAKABK010000229.1 GCA_021796905.1 Actinomycetes bacterium | reverse complement strand
GCGTTGCAAGTTGCGGTGGATGCGAGGGCGGCAGTTGAGGCCCGGGTCGTGCCGAGCCGCACAAGCGGAGGCCTTCACCCGATCCTGGGCCGTGCCCGAGGGTCGTCCAGTGGCGCTGGTAGATCACCGTCGTGTCCGTCGGCCCTCCTGTGATGGCGCTACATGTCCCCCTATGTTCGGTATGTTAGCGTCAGTCGTCGTGTTGTCAAGTCAGGCCGAGTCGGGGAAGCCAGGTGGAGGATTGAGGGTGGGCCTTGGTTGCCATGCTGGGATGGATTGAGAGGTAGAAGCGACTGTTGTTCGGTATTGGAAGCTACTAGTCGTCTGGGCGTGTGTGCTTCGGTCTGGCGCGGTGGTCGATCGCAGACCGCCCATGTGGGCGGTCCTGGGGCCGCGCGCGGTTCGCTGTTCGAGACCGGGGGAGACCCGCTTGGGAGCGCCGGGCCCGAACCGGCCCGCTGCCGCAGGGAGATCGGATGACCGAACGTCGCTACGACCCGACCACCGGCGAGTGGGTGACCTTCGCGACCCACCGCCAGAACCGGACCTACAAGCCGGCCGACGACTTCTGTCCGCTGTGCCCGAGCCGTGCCGACGGCGGCCCGACCGAGGTCCCCTACCCGAGCTTCGAGGTGGTCACCTTCGACAACCGGTTCCCGTCGTTCTCGCCGGCACCGCCGGAGCCGGCGGTGCCGGCCAGCGTGCTGTACCCGGTGGAGCCGGCGGTGGGGCGCTGCGAGGTGGTGGTCTACTCCGAGGACCACCATGCCACTTTCGCCGACCTCGACGCCGAGCGGGTCCGGATGCTCGTGGATGTCTGGGCGGACCGCTGGGAGATCCTCGCCACCGAACAGTCGATCCGCTATGTGATGCCCTTCGAGAACCGTGGGTCGACGGTCGGCACGACCCTCTCCCACCCCCACGGCCAGATCTACGGGTACCCGGAGATCCCCACCCGACCCCGCCAGGAGCTCGCGGCGGCAGCCGCCCACCACCGCTCCACCGGACGCTGCGTCTACTGCGACGTGGCCGCCAACGAGGTGGCGAGCGGGGAGCGGGTCGTCGCCCGGGCCGGGGGCTGGTTGGCGTGGGTGCCGTTCTCGGCCCGCTTCCCCTACGAGGTGCGCATGGCTCCCACCTCGCACCACTCGTGCCTGCCCGAGCTCGACGACCCCGCCCGCGACGGCCTCGCCGAGCTCCTCTCGACAGTCGTGGCCGCCTACGACGCCATGTGGGGGTTCCCGCTGCCCTACGTGATGGCGTTCCACAGCCGCCCGACCGACGGTTCTGGCGAGTGGGACCCGATCAGCCACCTGCACGTCGAGATCGACCCTCCCAACCGCAGCGCCGACAAGCTCAAGTACCTGGCCGGCTCCGAGCTGGCCGGCGGGGCGTTCGTCACCGACGTGGCGCCCGAAGCGGCCGCCGCCGACCTGCGCCGCGCCCTCCGGCGAGCCGCGAGCTGACCGACCCATCCGTGCCGCCACTGTCCGATCCCCCACTCCCAGGAGCTCCACTTGACCCCCACCGACCCCGGTCCCCGGGAACCTCGCGGCATCCGCTACGGGGGGGACTACAACCCCGAGCAGTGGCCGGAGCAGGTGTGGGCCGAGGACGTCGCGCTGATGAGCGAGGCCGGTGTCGACCTGGTCACCGTCGGGGTCTTCGCCTGGGCGGAGCTCCAGGCGGCACCCGGCGCAGAGCTGCGAGCCGGCTGGCTGGACAGGGTGATGGAGCTTCTCGCCGCTGCCGGGATAGGCGTCGACCTGGCCACCGCCACCGCCTCGCCGCCCCCCTGGCTGGTCCGAGCCCACCCCGAGATCCTCCCGGTGACCGCCAACGGAGTGAGCCTGTCCCTCGGCGGCCGCCAGCACTACTGCCCCAGCTCTCCTGCCTACCGCGACGCAGCAGTCGAGCTCGCCGGCAGGATGGCCGGGCGCTACGGGGGGCACCCGGCCCTCGAGCTCTGGCACGTCGGCAACGAGTACGGCTGCCACGTGCCGGCCTGCTACTGCGAGGTGTCGGCCGCCGCCTTCCGCCGATGGCTGCGCGAGCGTTACGGCGACGACATCGACGAGCTGAACCGGGCCTGGGGCACCGCGTTCTGGAGCCAGCGCTACCGTGACTTCGACGAGGTCGGCCCACCGCGGGTAGCGCCCACTTTCCCCAACCCAACTCAACAGTTGGACTTCGCCCGTTTCTCGGACCACGAGCTGCGGGCCTGCTACCTGGCCGAGAGAGAAGTGCTGCGCGCCGCGACCCCCGAAGTGCCGGTCACCACCAACCTGATGGGCCTGTTCCGCCCGACCGACGGCTGGGCCTGGGCCGCCGAAATGGACGTGGTGTCGCTCGACCGCTACCCCGACCCCGCCGACTCCGACTCCCACGTCCAAGCCGCCCTCGTCGCCGACCTCAACCGGTCGCTCGGATCCGGACGCCCCTGGTACCTGATGGAGCAGGCCCCCGGAGCGGTCAACTGGCGCCCGGTCAACGTCCCCAAGAACCGTGGGCAGTTCCGCGCCTGGAGCCTGCAGGCGGTGGCCCGCGGGGCCGACGCAGTCCTGCAGTTCCAATGGCGGGCGTCGGCCGCGGGAGCCGAGAAGTTCCACAGCGGCATGGTCCCCCACGCCGGGATCGACACCCGCCAGTGGCGGGAGGTCGTCGCGCTCGGAGCCGAGCTCGCCAAGCTCGCCCCCCTGGCCGGCACGCCGGTCAGCGCGCACGTCGCGATCCTCCTCGACTGGGAGTCGTGGTGGGCGCTCGAGCTCGACTCCCACCCCGCCGGGCTCCGGCTCCCCGAGCTGCTCGCCGAGCTCTACCAGCCGCTGTTCGACGCCGGGACGACCGTCGACTTCGCCCACCCAGAAGCGGACCTGGGCCGCTACCAGCTCGTCGTCGCCCCAGCGTTGTACCTGGTGAGCGACCGGGCCGCCACCAACCTCACCGACTACGTCGGCGCCGGCGGCACCGCCTTGGTCACCTATTTCTCCGGGATCGTCGACCCCGACGACCACGTCCGCCTCGGCGGCTACCCGGCACCGTGGCGGGACCTGCTCGGCCTCGACGTCGAGGAGGTCTCCCCGCTCCCCCCGACCACGACCGTCCGGCTCGGCGGTCCACTCGCCCACCCCGGGTCCGCCGGCCGCCGCTGGCAGGAGCTGATCCGGCTGCGTGGCGCCCAGGTCCTGCTCGAGATCGCCGACGGACCGCTCGCAGGGCAACCAGCAGCCACCGCCCACCCCCATGGCCGGGGCAGCGCGTACTACCTCGCCACCACCCCCGACCCCGTGACGCTGTCCGCGCTCATCGCGGAGATCGCCGCGCGGGCCGGTGTGCCGGCTGGCCCCTCCCGCCCCCCGGGGGTCGAAGCGGTAGAACGCGGCGGGCACCTGGTGCTCATCAACCACAGCGACACCACCGTCGACACCGGTGTCGGCGACGACCCCCGCTCGGACCTGCTCAGCGGGTCTGTAGTCTCCCACGCCGTGACCCTCCCGCCCGGCGGTGCTCTCGTCCTCGCCCCCCCCGACCGCCCCTGAGACCGCCGTGCTCGCCAGCCAACGCCGCCACCGCATCGCCCAGGAGCTCGAGCGCTCCGGGGCGGTTCGCGTCGCCGAGCTGGCCGCCGCCTTCGGGGTCTCGGAGATGACCGTCCGTCGTGACCTGGAGCGCCTCGAGGAGGCCGGCACCCTGACCAAGGTCCACGGCGGGGCGGTGCCCATAGGGCGCAGTGCCGAGGAACCCGGGTTCGACACCAAGCTGAGCAGGGCGACAGCAGAGAAGATGGCGATAGCCCGGGCGGCGATCTCGCTCGTGAGCCCCGGCAGCTCGGTCGCCCTTTCCGCCGGGACCACCACCTGGTCCCTCGCCCGGCTACTGCCGAGCGTGCCGGGAGTGACGGTGCTCACCAACTCGCTCACCGCCGCCGCAGAGCTGCACCGCCGCGACCCCGGACTTCCGTTGGTGCTCTCCGGGGGGACCCCCACGCCTTCGGACGCCCTCGTCGGCCCGATCGCCGACAGCGCGATCCGGTCGCTCTATGTCGACGTGCTGTTCCTCGGGGTCCACGGCATGGACCCCGAGGCCGGCTACACCACCCCCAACCTCGCCGAGGCCCAGACCAACCGCACCCTCGTCGCCAACGCCCGCCGGGTCGTGGTGGTAGCCGACTCCAGCAAGTGGCGCACCATCGGCCTGTCGCGCATCGCCCCGCTCGACGCCGCCGACCTCGTGGTGACCGACGACGGCCTCGACGACGACGGCCGCATCCAGCTCGGCGACGCCACCGAGCTGGTCCTCGCGCCGCTCGGCACGATCCC
>JAKABK010000228.1 GCA_021796905.1 Actinomycetes bacterium | reverse complement strand
GGCGCAGAGTTGGGTGTCGGAGGGGGGACTTGAACCCCCACGCCCTTGCGGGCACCAGCCCCTCAAGCTGGCGCGTCTACCTATTCCGCCACTCCGACGTGGGCACCGGCACGTCCGGCACGTCGCAGGATCATAGCCCCCGCCGGTGGCCCCTCCGAGCGGTAGCTTCTCGGGGTGGCCCTGCCCGCCGCCCGGCGCACCCGGATCGCGCTCCGTCCCCTGGACCTGGTGAGCGCGCACGCAGTGCTCGAAGGTCGGCGCTCGGCGGACTGGTCGCCGGGCTACCCGACCGCCGGCGACCGCGACATCAGCCGGTTCCTCACCGACCGACCGCCACCACCGAACGCCCCGGAGGTCTTCAACCCCTACCAGATCGTCGTGTCCGCCTCGGGGACCGTGGTCGGAGGGATCGGCTGTCACCGCCCCCCCGACGAAACCGGATCGGTCGAGATCGGCTACGGCATCGCGCCCGAGTGGCGCAACCAGGGGCTCACCACCGAGGCGGTAGGCGTGCTCGTCGACCGCCTGGCCGCAGCCGGCGTCGCCAGGGTGACCGCCCGCACCGCTCCGACCAACCTGGCCAGCCAGGCGGTGCTGCGCCGCAACGGTTTCACCGAGGGCGGGATCGGCCACGACGGCTTCGTCCTCTGGACGTTCGTGCCGCGGGCCTGAAGCCGACCCCCGCCCGCCCGGGACCGACCCCTCCCGGGACCCGGTACTGCCCCGCCCGGGACCGACCCCTCCCGGGACCGGCCGGAGATATCAGGGCACCGACCCACCCAGAGCGAGCGGTGACCACAGGTCACAAACGGCGGGCCAGGTCGGCGAAGATGGCGTCGGCGTAGCGGTACACCAGCAGGTGACCCTCATCGGGGAGCCGGTGCATCTCCGCCGCCGGCAGGTGCTCGGACAGCCAGGCGCCGTGGGCGGCCGGCACCATCAGGTCCTCGTCGCCCTGCCAGACGGCGACCGGTACCGACACATCGCCCACCTCGAAACCCCACGCCGCGACGAACGCCAGGTCGTCGTCGCGCCACCCGGCGACGCCGGGGGCGACCGCCCGGCGGAACGACGCCGCCATGTGCCCGCCCGCCGGCCCGTCGAGCAGCTCGCTGTCGGGGGCCGGCAGCAGCGACCCGATCGCCTCCACGATGGCGGGGGCGGTGATGTCGGCCATTGCCTCCGCTGTCGGCCCGAGCAGCGCCTCCAGCTCGTCGCGGCCGGCCACGGCGGCCCCGAACTCGGTGAGGTTGTCCTCCCCCATGCCCTCCAGCCAGTCGAGCCCGGCCGCGTCGTGGGGGGCGACCCCGGCGATGCAGGCGACCCCGGCGCAGCGGCCGGCCAGCAGGGCGCCGCAGGCCAGGGCGTGCGGTCCCCCACCGGACCAGCCGGCGGTGACGAAGCGGGGGGCGCCGAGCTCGTCGAGCAGGGCGGCGACGTCGGCGGCGGCGTCGGCCACCCGCCGCCCCGGGTGGGGATCGGACCCGCCGTAACCGGGCCGCGAGTACGAGATGGTCCGCAGGCCGGCGTCGGCGGCCGCCTCCACCTGGCCCGGGGCGGGCAGCGCCGCCGACGGCGTGCCGTGGTGGAAGACCAGCGCCTCGCCGGCGGGCGGGCCGCACACCGCGTACTCGAGGGCCCGCCCGTCGGGCAGGACCAGGCGCTGGTAGGAGATGTCCCCTAGAAATGCCACGGGAACCCACTCCAGTCCGGGGGGCGCTTCTCCAAGAAAGCGTCGCGGCCCTCTGCGGCCTCCTCGGTGCCGTAGGCGAGGCGGGTCGCCTCGCCGGCGAAGAGCTGCTGGCCGACGAGGCCGTCGTCGATCAGGTTGAACGCGTACTTGAGCATCCGCTGGGAGGTCGGGCTCTTGGCGTTGACCTTGGCGGCCCACTCGAGCGCGGTGCGCTCCAGGTCCTCGTGGGCGACCGCAGCGTTGACCGCTCCCATCCGCACCCCGTCCTCGGCGGTGTAGGTCTCGGCCAGGAAGAAGATCTGCCTGGCGAACTTCTGGCCGACCTGGCGGGCCAGGTAGGCCGAGCCGAAACCCCCGTCGAAGCTGGCGACGTCGGCGTCGGTCTGCTTGAAGCGGGCGTGCTCGGCACTGGCGAGGGTCAGGTCGCACACGACATGCAGGCTGTGGCCCCCACCCGCCGCCCAACCGGGCACGACCGCTATGACGATCTTCGGCATGAAACGGATCAGCCGCTGCACCTCGAGGATGTGGAGCCGCCCGAGGCGGGCAGGGTCGGGGAAGGCGGCGCCTTTCCCCTCCTCCGCTTCGTAGCGGTACCCGTCGGCGCCCCGGATCCGTTGGTCGCCACCCGAGCAGAACGCCCGGCCCCCGTCGAGCGGCGACGGTCCGTTGCCGGTGAGCAGCACGCAGCCGACGTCAGGGCTCTGGCGGGCGTGGTCGAGCACCCGGTACAGCTCGTCGACGGTGCCAGGCCGAAAGGCGTTACGGACCTCGGGCCGGTCGATGGCGACCCTCACCGTCCCCTGACGCCGGGCCCGGTGGTAGGTGACGTCGGTCAGCTCGAAGCCGGGCACCTCCTCCCAGGCTTCGGGGTCGAACAGCTCGGAGACACCGGGGGTGTTGGGCATCGCCGGCCGATCCTACGAGCCGGCCGGGATCTCCCAGTCACCGACGTCCCATGCCGGGCCGGTCGGGGCGGCGGACGGCCCGAAGCCGGCGTAGCGGGACTGGGCGACGAGCAGTTGGGGCTGGAACAGCAGCGGGAGGTCGACGGCGTCGGACCAGGCGAGGGCGTCGAGACGCTCGACGGCCGCGGTCCGCCTGGCACCGTCGGGGAGCCGGTCGACGAGCCCGACCAGGGCGGTCATCGCCGGGGCGGAGAAGCCGGAGAGGTCGGCGGGCGACGACGGGTCGTAGCTGGCGGCGAGGGAGGAGGGGAAAGCGCTGACCCGGCGGGAGACGAGCGCCAGGTCCCAGCCGCTCGAGCCGAGCGCGGCGGGCCCCGAGCCGGCCGCGACGACCGATATCGACACGCTCATGCCGAGCGCCCGGCACGCCGAGGCCACCGCGGTCACCTCGAGACCGGCGAGCGCCGAGGCGGTGTCGACCACCACCCGCACCCTCACCGCCGCCCCCGCCGGGCTCACGAGGGTGGTACCGACCCGCCGGTAGCCGGCGGCGGCGAGCAGGGCCTCCCCGGCGGCGAGACCGCCGTGGCCGAGGGCGGGGGTGTGCTCGACGAAGCCGGCCTCGCCGGGCAGGTAGGCACGGTTGCCGACCGGGGCGGCGCCGAGATCCCCCTCGGTCCCGGCCAGCTGGGCGAGAGCGGAGCGGTCCACCGCGAGCATCACCGCACGACGGGCCGCCAGGTCGGCGAACGGCCCCGAACGGGTGTTGGCGACCAGGTCGTCGTAGACCCCCGACCCGCCGGTCCAGACCGTGAGACCCGGCGTCGAGCGCAGCGCCTTGGCAGCCCCGGGGCTGAAGCCGAGCTCGGCGGCGTCGAGCTGGCCCTCCTCGACGCTCGCCCCACCGACCGCCGCGTCGGGCAGTTCGTCTACGGTCACCCTGGACAGGTCAGCCGCTTTCCCCCACCACGCCGGGTTGCGGACCAGGACCACGCCCACCCCGGGCCGCCACGACTGCACCACGAACGGCCCCGCCGAGGGCAGGTCGGTCACCGGGTCGGTGAAACCCCGGTCGAAACCGACCCGCCGACCGATCTGCGCCGGGAGCAGCGGCGAGAACAACGCCCGCCAGTCCGGGTACGGCGAGCTGAAGGTGACCACCACGCTGCGGGGGCCGGCCGCACCCTGTCGGACCGAGGCGATCCGGTCGTAGCCGGCGGTCGACGCCGGGGTGTAGGCGGCGCCGTGGCGGTCCCGGAAACCGGTCCGTCCCGAGTCCGCCTCCCAGGTGTAGACGAAGTCGGCGGCGCTCACCGGCACCCCGTCGGACCAGACGGCCCGGGGGTCGATGGTGTAGTCCACCACCTGCGGGTCCGAGGAGACCCGATCCGCCGAGCTGAGCAGCGACGAGTTGCGCGTCACCGCCAGGTCCGGGCCGACGACGTACGCGGAGGGCAGCACCGCGGCCGCCACCGTCTGGACCACCGGGTCGCCGGCCGCCGCCGCGGCCAGCGGGTTCCAGTTGGTCGGGTCTCCCGGCTCGCCGATGGTGATGGTCGCAGCGGTCACCGCCGGCGAGCCCGACGACCCGGAGGTGGTCGTGGTGGTCGTCTCCGACGATCCCGGCCCGGGGGTGGCCCGACCGGTCCCCCCGCCGCCGCACCCGGCGAGGAGCATCGCGCCAACCAGCACGCCGGCGACGATCGCGCCGGCGACCGTCACCGGCCGG
>JAKABK010000227.1 GCA_021796905.1 Actinomycetes bacterium | reverse complement strand
GCCCACCGACTGCGGTGCCGGTCCTCGAGGCCCGGGGGCTGTGCAACGGGATCGGTTGGAGCCCCGACGCCACGACGATGTACTTCGTCGACACCCTGGCGCACCGGGTCGACGCCCACGCCTACGACACCGAGACCGCCCGGATGGGCCCTGCCCGGGTCCTCTGCGACATCGACCCTCGCGACGGGGTCCCCGACGGACTGTGCGTCGACGTCGACGGCGGGATCTGGGTGGCCCTCTACGGCGGCGGTCAGGTCCGCCGGTACCTGCCCGACGGACGCCTCGACGAGGTCGTCGACCTGGCGGTCAGCAAGGTGACCTGCCCGGCGTTCGGCGGCGCCGGAATGGACCGGCTGTATGTGACCACCGCCAGGGCCGATGGCGAAGCCGGCAGCGGCGGGTTGTGGGTCGCGGATCCCGGGATCGTCGGGATCGCGGCCACCCCGTGGCGGCGATGAGACGTCGGGACCGCCGGTAGGCGAGGAAAGGATGATCAAGGTAACGGTCTGGGGTGAGAACCTGCACGAGAAGCGTGACGAGTCCGTGAGGTCCCTATATCCCGACGGCATGCATTCAACGATCGCGGCGGGCATCGGTGAGCACCTGGGGGAGGAAGCCCTGGTGCGTACCGCGACCCTGGACCAAGCCGAGCACGGCCTCGGCGACGCCGTCTTGGACGACACCGATGTCCTCACCTGGTGGGGCCACATCGGCCACGATCAGGTCGACGACGAGGTCGTGGAGCGGGTGAAGGAGCGAGTGTTGCGGGGCATGGGCCTGGTGGTCCTGCACTCCGGTCACTGGTCGAAGATCTTCCGTAGCCTGATGGGCACGAGCTGCAACCTGCGCTGGCGATCGGTGGGGGAGCGGGAGCTGGTCTGGACCGTCGCCCCGGCCCATCCGATCGCGGCCGGCGTCCCCCCGGTGTTCCGGATCGAGTCCCAGGAGATGTACGGAGAGTTCTTCGACATCCCCCAACCCGACGAACTGGTGTTCATCTCCAGCTTCAGCGGTGGCGAGGTGTTCCGCTCGGGGTGCTGTTTCCATCGGGGCGCAGGAAGGATCTTCTACTTCAGCCCCGGCGACCAGGAGTACCCCGTCTACCACCATCCGACGGTACGCAAGGTACTGGCCAACGCGGTGAGGTGGGCCCACCGGCCGGACGGGTTGGTGCTGCCCTACCAGCTCCGGAACATGCCGGAGGGTTGGCTCGACGGCGAGCTGCCCCCCGAGCCTCCCGAGGCCCGACCTTGAGCGCTCTGCGGGCGGTCCTGGTCGGGGCGGGACCGATGGGAAGGGCGTGGGCGGAGACCATCCGAGGACACCCCGACGTGCGGCTGGTCTGCTGGGTGGACCTGGTCGTGGACCGGGTGGTGCAAGGTGTACAGGAGCTGCGGCTGGGCGACGTCGCGGCCGACGACGACCTCCTGGCCGCGCTCGACCGGCACGCACCGGACTTCGTCGTCGACGTGTCGGTCCCCGGGGCCCACCACGAGGTCACCGCCGCCTGCCTGGATCGAAGGGTGGCTGTGCTCGGCGAGAAGCCGATGGCTGCGACCCTGGAGGAAGCCCGCGACCTGGTGGAGCGCTCGGAGAGGTCCGTGACCTTGTTCGTCGTGAGCCAGAACCGGCGCTACAACCAGGGGCTGGTTGCCTTTCGCGGGTTGCTGGCCGAGGAGCTGGGCGAGCTCGGTCAGCTGAACGTCGAGTTCTACCGGGCCCCGCACTTCGGTGGGTTCCGCGACGAGATGGACAGTCCGTTACTGGTGGACATGGCGATCCACGCTTTCGACGCCGCCCGCTACCTGAGCGGCTCGGACCCCCTGAGCGTCTCCTGCAGTGAGCTCAACCCCCCCTGGAGCTGGTACCGGGGTGCGGCGTCGGCGGTCGCCGACTTCGAGCTGGACAACGGCGCCCACTTCAGCTACCAGGGCAGCTGGTGCGCCGCCGGTCACGAGACGAGCTGGGACGGCTCTTGGCGCGCGGTCGCGGCGCGGGGCAGCGCCTTGTGGGACGGGACGACCGACCCCGTCGCCGAGCTCCTCCCCGGCGACGACGGCTCGACGCGCACGGTCCGGGCCGGACCGGCCTCGATCCCCGGGCCCGGCATCGCCGGTTCCCTTGCCGACTTCGTCGACGCCCTCCGCAAGGACAGGACCCCGATGGGCGAGTGCCACGACAACATCAAGAGCCTCGCGATGGTCAGCGCCGCCCTCGAGTCCAGCCGGACCGGCCGTCGGGTGAGGCTCGACAGTGGCCGGTAGCTCCGCCGGGTAGGAGGCCGCTTTGCGGGCGGGGGGCCGGCGACGTCCCCTGCCCGTCGTCTCCGCGCTCTGCCAGGTCGCTCACCACACCTCCGACGAGGTCGCCGTTTGTGCCCTCAGGCCGTCGCCTGCGCTCTTCAACCACCCGAGGGGCTGGCCTGGCGCCGGAAGGTCTGCGCGGTCAGCTCGGCGTGGAGCCGGCCTGGATCCCAGCCCTCCCGGATCGCTCTCCACAACCAGTCGGCCTGCGTCGGCGGGGTCGGCCCGCTAACTGGCTGGTCGCGGTCGAGGTTGGTGGGGAACGGGTAGCCGTCGGCCGCGGCGGCGACGACGTTGCCGACCGCCCGGTCGGGGGTGCCGACCGCCCAGCGGGCTGCAAGGACCGGGAAGACCGCCAGGCAGGCGGCGACGCTGTCCACCGTCTCCATCGGACGGCCGAAGGCGCAGGAGACCTGCAGGAGGTTCGCCATGCGCATCACCCCTGTCGAGGTGTTGGTGCCGGCCCCGTGGAGCACGGCCGGGTTGAAGAAGGCGGCGTCGCCGGCGGTCAACGCGGGCTGCACGCGGTGGCGCTCGAAATAGGCGGCGACATCCGGGTCGTGCCAGGCGACGTACCCGGCGGTGAACTTCTGGGAGTGGGGCAAGTAGAGCGTCGGACCGGTCTCGGCGGGCATGTCGACGTGGGCTACCGCCCCCTGCAGGGTCAGCGCCGGGGACAGGGCGTGCAGGTGGGCGGGGAAGGCCAGCGCCCGCTCGCGGTCCATGAACCCCAGGTGGTAGTCACGGTGCGGGACCTGGGCCTGCCCCCCCGGGCGGACCAGGTTGACCTGGGACGTGACCCGATAGCCGGGGCCGAGCCACGCCTCGGCGGCGAGCGCCAGGACATCGTTGGCGTAGTAGTCGACGAAGACCTCCGGGTCCCGCACGGCCAGTTTGTCGAGCGCTCCCCACACCCTTGCGTTGGTGCCGGGCGCCGCGAAGTGGTCGCCGCTCGCACCGCCGCCCGCTTCCTGCTCGGCGAGCAGCGCGGTGAACACCGCCGTGGCCCGCTCGATCACCTCGCGCTCGAATGCACCCCGGAACACCACCACCCCGGGCCCGTCGGCGAGGACCCTTACCAGCTCGGACTGCACCGCTCGCCGGTCGGCCTCGTCCCACACCCGTTTGTCGTAGACGACGATGTTGTCCTCGACGGCGTCGGCGTAGGGGTAGTCGTCGAGGTTGGTGTCCTGTTCGACCACGGCGCTGAGGGCGGCCAGGTCGCAGTCGGCCGGTGTGAGCCATCGGGAGTCGTCGGGGATCGCGGGGGTGTCCATGACAGGTCAGTCGTGGGCGCCGGGGACGGTCTGGTCCCAGTCGATCACCGAGCCGGTGACGACCCCGCTGCGGTCGGAGAGCAGGAACACGACCATGTCGGCGATCTCGTCGACCTGAGCGAGCTTGCCCATCGGCAGGGTCTTGGCGGCGGCCTCGATCCAGCCGTCGCCGGCGCCGTGGAAGCGACGCTGGACGACGTCCTCGCCCTCGGTCTCGGTCCAGCCGATGTTGAGGCCGTTGATGCGGATGCGGTCCCAGCGATGGGCATGGGCGGCGTTCTTGGTCAGCCCGGCCAGCCCGGCTTTGGTGGCGGCGTACGGAGCCAGGTAGGGCTGGCCCCCGTGGGAGGACATGGTGATGATGTTGACGATGCTGCCGGGGCTCTGCCGGCGGAGCATGTCGCGGACCGCTGCTTGGATGAGGAAGAACGGGGCCCGTAAGTTGACCGCGACGTGGGCGTCGAACAGCTCGGGGGTGGTCTCGAGGATGCTCCCGCGGCTCGTGAGCCCGGCGGCGTTGACGAGGCAGTCGATCCGTCCGAAGTGCTCGACGGTCGCGGCGACCGACGCCTGCGCCCGTGCTACGTCGGCAACGTCGGCCTGCAGGTAAAGAGCATCTCGGCCGCCCCGGGCCCGCAGCGCCTCGGCGGTCCGAGCCCCCTGCTCCTCCCGCCGGCCGGTGACCGCGACTGACGCGCCGGCATCCACTGCGGCCGCCGCGATCCCCGAGCCCAGTCCCTGGGTGCCGCCGCTCAC
>JAKABK010000226.1 GCA_021796905.1 Actinomycetes bacterium | reverse complement strand
CAAGGGACACCGGTCGATCGGTCCGAACCGCGATCCGAGGGTTGTCCGACCTGGATGGAGAGATCGCCGCCGAGGTCCGTCTCCTGCGGGGCCACTGTCGCCACCATGGGCGAACCGGGACGGGTCAGCCGATGGCGCGCACCGCCAGCAGGGTCACGTCGTCGTCGTGACCGGCGACGCTCAACTCGTCCGCTAGGCGGACCAGGACGGTGTCGTTCAAGCCCGACCCGATCACGCCCGCTGCCACCGCGAGCCGCTGGAGCCCGTCGTCGAGGTCCTCGCCCCTCCGCTCGACCAGGCCGTCGCTGTAGGCGAGCACGGTCTCCCCCTCCCGGAGGGCGACGTCGGTGACCGGCCGCTCCCCGACAGCGACACCGAGGGGCGGCGAGCCGGCAACTTCCAGCCACCGGGTGCTGCCGTCGGCGCCGACCGCCAGCGCGGGCAGGTGACCGGCTGAGAGCACGCTCATCGAGCCCGCACCGGGTTGGACCACGAGGTACAACATCGTCACCAGCTGCGAGATGTCGAGACGGTCGAACATCGTGTCCACCCGGCCGGCAACCGTCCGCGGGTCGGGGTCGAGGGCGATGAACGCCCGCAGCGCAGCCCGCACCTGGGCCATGGCGGCGGCGGCCGCCACCCCCCGTCCCATGACGTCGCCGACGAGCGCCACGAGGCGACCGTCCGGCAGGGTGATGGCGTCGTAGAAATCCCCGCCGACATCGGTGCGGCCCGCCGGGCGGTAGTGGACCGCGACCTGCCAACGGTCGCTGTCGGGGAAGGTCTCGGGCAGGACAGCCCGTTGGAGTTGGAGGGCCACTTCGAGCGTCTCGGTGTGCAACTGGGAGTTGTCGATCGCCAGGGCGGCGCGACGGGCGAGGTCCTCCGCGAACGGAACGTCGGCGGGCGAGTAGCTGCGGCCGGACTCGGCGTAGACGAACGCGAGGACCCCGAGCGTGCGGCCGCGTGCGGTCAACGCGACGGTGAGGCCGCTGCGCAGCTGCAGTTCGCGCACCAACCGGCGCTGCTCGTCGTCGAGGCCGAGCTGGTCGAGCAGCTCGTCGTCGACGTGCTCGACGAGCTCGGAGACGCCCGTGCGGGCGACGCCAGGCGCCCCGGTCGGGGCGTCCATCTGCGGTGGGTACCGCTCCCACAGCTCCTGCGCGAGCGCCACCTTCGCCGGGTCGACGTGGCTGACCGCCACCCGCCGGAAGCTGCCCTCCTCGAGCAGGTCGATGGCGCACCAGTCGGCGAAGGCGGGGACCGCCAGGTCGGCCACCCGGCGGAGCGTGGCCTCGTAGTCCAGCGACGTCGCCAGGGCCGCGGAGGCGTCGGCGAGGTACCGCAGCTTCGCGGAGGCCGCCGCCGCGATCATCGTGGCCTGGATCCGTTCGATGGCCTGGGCGCAGCTGTCGGCGAGCGCCCCGAGATAGCCGCGGCTCCCTCCGTCGAAGGCGCGCAGCTCGGGGAAGGCTAGGCCGACCGATCCGACGCAACGCTCTCCGGTCATCAGCGGCAGGACGATGAGGGAGCGCTCAGCGGTCTCTGGCGGGAACAGGCCGGGCCAGCGGCGGTCGATCTCGGCGCGGGTCGCGCCGACGACGACCTCCCCGGCTCGCACGGCCTCCGCCAAGGGGTTGGTCGCGACGAGCGGGATCCGCCGCCACTGCGACGGGTCGACGGGTCGGGTGCTGTGCAGACCGACCACCCGGAGGGCGTCCCCGTCGAGGACGCACAGCGACGCCGCGTCCGCTCCGAGCACCTCGGAGGCGCTCGCCGTGACCACCTTGGCGAGCACGTACAGGTCCGTGGTCCCGGCGATGTCGGCGACGACCCGGGCGAGATCGGCGGTCGCCGCGACGTCGGGCCCGGCGTCCCCGGCCAGCACCACCAGCCCCACGACCTCCCCGTCGAGGTGGAGCGGAACGGTCCTCAACCTCTGCGCCCCGCCGGAGGGGGAGGCGGGGCCGGTCCAGCTCTCACCCCGGCGGGCGGCCTCGACGGCTTCGACGGGGACCCCACCCAGGGTGGCAGGGGTGTCCACCGGGCCGGCACCGAGTGCACGTCCCTCCAGATCGGCCACCAGCACGTAGCGCTCCGCGCCACACAGGTCCTGCGGCGCCGACGATGGTTCCCTCGAGGTCACGTGCACGGTCCTATACCCGGTTCGGCCCGCTGCCGACCAGTAGGAGGTTTGCGGGCGATCTCACCCGGGTCGCCTCACGAACGGGACCGGCAGTCGTAGGGTCCCCTCGAAACGGGAGGACCCCGGATCCTATCGGATCGGCCGGTCTGGCCCGGAGCCACAGGAGCCGTGCCCACAGTGACGGGCATGGTCGTCGACCAGCCCCGACACCGTTCCGCCGGCCCGGACCGGGACCCGACGAGCGTCGCGGAGCTCACCGACGCCGGCGTCGCCTTCGCTCACCGAGCGGGCGCCGACTGCTCGCTGCGCGAGACGGACGGTCGTCGGGCGGTGGCCGCCAACCACCGCTGGCCAGCAGAGCCCCCCGACCCGGAGGCCCTGTACCGATCGCCGGCGGCGCCCGGCTCCCTCGTTGCTCGCGTCAACCGGCGGGTCGCGGTCGTCGCCGACTGGAGCGTCGCCGTCACCCGGGGTCTGCGCGTCGAGATCTGCCCTGCAGCCGCCACGCGAACACTCTCCGTGCCGTTGACCCCGAGTGGTCTCCAACGCCCCGCCCGGGATCGGGCCGTCGGCCGCGAGAGCATCCAGAGCGGCGGGGAGGACCTGAGCGCCGAGAGCGGGCGGGGCGTGGGTTGGTGAACGCCGTGGTGAGCAGCCAGGTTCGCGTCGGCACCCGAGCGCGGCAGCGTCGTCGACCCGGTCGGGGCGCTGCGCTCCGACGGGGCCGCCCGGCCAGGCACCTGGTGCTCCACCGACCGGCCGAGCACGACGCCACCGGGGAGACCTCAGAGCCTGACGGCGAAGCTGCAGCGCGCCCGTAGACTGGGCCAATGGAGCACCGCACCCTCGGACGTACAGGAGTGAAGGTCAGCGCATTCTGCCTCGGAGCCATGATGTTCGGCGCCTGGGGCGAAGCGGACCACGACGAGTCGGTGCGCATCATCCAGCGAGCCCTCGACGCCGGGATCAACTTCATCGACACCGCCGACGTTTACTCGCAGGGCGAGTCGGAGGAGATCGTCGGCAAGGCGCTCGCGGGCGTCGACCGCTCCCAAGTGGTGCTGGCCACCAAGTTCCACGGCTCGATGGGCGACGACCCCAACCGCTCCGGCAACTCCCGGCGCTGGATCGTGCAGGAGGTCGAAAACAGTCTGCGCCGTCTCGGCACGGACCACATCGACATCTACCAGGTGCACCGCCCGGACCCGACGACCGACATCGAGGAGACCCTCTCGGCACTGACCGACCTGGTGCGGGCAGGAAAGATCCGCTACTTCGGCCACTCGACCTTCCCCGCCCACCAGATCGTCGAGGCGCAATGGGCGGCGCAGCGGCGCGGCACCGAGCGCTTCGTGAGCGAGCAGCCCCCCTACTCGATGCTGGTTCGAGGGGTCGAGGCCGCCGTCCTGCCCGTCTGCCAGTCCTACGGCATCGGGGTGATCCCCTGGAGCCCACTGGCCGGCGGGTGGCTGTCGGGACGTTTCGGGAGCGGCAAGGACAACAGCAGCCGGCGGGCCGAGCGGCTCCCCGGCCGCTACGACCTGTCCAAACCGGGCAACCAGCGCAAGATCGAAGCTGTCGACCGGCTCCAGGCACTCGCCGACGAGGCCGGCATGAGCCTGGTCCACCTCGCCTTGGCCTTCGTGCTCGAGCACCCTGCCGTGAGCTCGGCCATCATCGGCCCCCGCACCATGGACCACCTCGAGGGTCAGCTGGGCGCCGCAGAGATCCGGCTCGACCGTGACCTCCTCGACCGGATCGACGAGATCGTGCCTCCGGGCACCGACTTCTCGCTCGACGACGCCGGGTACGTCCCGCCCGCGCTGGCGCGCCCGGAGCTGCGCCGGCAACCCGCGCAGCGCTGAAGCGCGGGGACCGACCTACCGGTCGTCGTCCTCGTCGTCCTCCTCCCACCGCTCGTTGCGGGCCGCGACACGTTCGCGCCAGTGCTCGGCCGCCTCGCGGGTCTCGTAGGGTCCGAGGCGGTCGCCCCGGTCGCACTCCTCGCGGGTCTCGACCTTGCCGTGCTCGGTCGCGGTAGGGACCGCCCTTGCGGGCGGCCCCCCGCACAGATCCCGGCGTGCGGTATTCCCGCACCGGGCTCTTGCCTCAGGTACGAACGGCAAAGCGTGCCTCTGGGTAGGGATGCAGGATCTTGGCAGGTGGGAGCCATCTTTGAGCGAGGCGGAGCATGCGCTCCCAG
>JAKABK010000225.1 GCA_021796905.1 Actinomycetes bacterium | reverse complement strand
GCGGCCGAGGGGTGGGCGTCGAGCACGGCGGACGCCCGCAGCTCCCGCCCGTCTGCCAGGAGCACCGCTGGTCGCAGGCCCCGCTCCGGCGGCGACCCTCAACGCTTGGAGCCGAGTCGGCGCAACGACCGCCCGGCCAAGCCCGAAGCCGTCTGCGCCCAGGTACGCTCGCCCATCACCCAGAGCCACAGTTCGTAGCGGTGCTCGGCCGCCCCTGCGGCCACCAGGTCCCGGGTGGCTCCTCGGGGCTCGAGCACGGCAGCCCACTGGGCCCAGACGGCGTCGGCGATCCAGGTCCCGTCGGCGGAGATCCGCGACCACGAACCGGGCTCTTCCAGCACGGCCCGCCGGGTCTGCTCGCGCAGTGAGACGGGCTCGTCCGGCGTGGGGAGCGTCCCGGCAGCGAGCGCGCCGTCCTCCCCGGTGCCGACCAGGCTGCCGGCCGGGCTGCGGGCCATCACCCGACCGGGGCCCGGTCGGAGCCCTCGTAGGCGCCGACGTGCTCGGTGTAGGTGATCCACGGCGCCCCGTCGGGGTCCAGTTCCCGGCGCAGGCTGCGGACCGCGACCTTGCGGTCGTGGGCGTCGAGCCTGGCCAGCGCGGCGGGGTCGGGGAGCGGTCCGACCTCGAGGCGATCCGAGGCGCGGGCGAACGCCTCGGCGCCCGCCGCGGTCCGCACCAGCACGCTCGACCAACCGTCGGGGCTGCCGACGTTGCCGACCGTCAGGTCGGCCCCCCTCCCGAGGAAATCGGCGCACTCGTCGCAACCCTTCAACGCTGCGCCATGGAAGGCCTTCACCGGCTCCCGGACCAGCTCGGACCCTTCGCGGTCCCAGACGACGAGCTGTCCGCGCACCACATCGAGCTTGCCGACCTCGTCGAGGTCGACACCTCGCCGGCGGGCGATCTCGTCGAGCATCAACGCCTCGTAGTCGAAGCTCTTGGTGCAAGCCAACGCGATGGTGAGCACGACCGCTTCGACCCGGTGCGACCCGCGCGGCCAGGGATAGGCCTGCATCGCCCGGATCCCCTGCACCTCGCAGGGCGTGCCGACCACCGCGAGACGCGGGTGGGCGGGCAGGTCGTAGCCGGACAGGTCCAGGTGACCGAGGGCCATCGTCTGGTTGTAGAAGCTGCCCCCGCACTCCCGGACCTCGTCTGGGGTTCGCGCCAGGTACGGCACCCCCTTCCACGCCTCGGTGGCGCTGGCCCGAGCGACGAGCGCCCCGTCGATGTCTCCGGCCTCGAGGGCGGCGACGAGCAACGCGGTCACCACCCCCCCGTCCTGCACCCGGGGCCCGCCGAGCGCGCCGCCGGCCGAGCGCGCCGCCCACGACTCGCGGAGCGCACCGAGGCCGTCCCCGGCGCCCCCGCCGCTGATCCGGACCGGGAAATCGAGGTCACCGGGCGTGCCGGCGGGACGGGCACCTGGCGGGGCGGCGGGATGGGAACCTGGCTCGATCCAGGTGGTCTCGTAGCGCAGCCCGCCGCGGGGGCAGAAGTCCCAGCAGAGCGAGCAGCCGGTGCACATCTTCACCAACGCCGGCAGCCCGTCACCGCCGACACCGATCGAGTCCGACGGGCAGACCGCTACGCAGGTGCCGCAGCGGATGCACCGGTCGGCGTCGATCACCCCGGAGGCCAGCTCCCAGAACCAGGTCTTGTCCGGCGCCTCGGCGACGCCGTTCATCTCCTGGCGGATGGCGAACACGCCGCTCACCGGAGCGCTCCCGCCGGGTCGAACGCTTCGGCCAGGCCGTCCCGACCGATCCGTCGAGCCCATCCGTGGAAACGCTCCCCTTCCCGGCGCTCGTCGGCGAAGCGACCGACCAGACGGGCGAGGGCATCGGGGATGTCGTCGGCTGGGACCGCCCCCGCCACCCAGTCGATCAGTGCCGCGTCGGTACCCAGGCTGCCGCCGAGACCGACGTCGACCGCCTCGGTGAGCTGACCGTCCGGGCGGTGGGCCGTCTCGCCCCGCAACCCGATGTCGGCGATCTGCGGTTGGGCGCACGACGCCGAGCAGCCCGACAGGTGGATGCGGATCACCTCGTCGGCCCCGCCGCGCCCGCCGCCTGCAGCCGGGCCGGGTCCACCGGTGCCACCTGCTGCCGACCCGGCCGCCTCGGCGCCACCGGATCCCACCGCGAGGCGTCGGTCCATCCCCCGGGCCCACTCCACCATCCGGGCCTTGGTCTCGACGATCGCGAACCGGCAGAACTCGTTGCCGGTGCAGGCGACCGCTCCCCGCTCGAAGAGCCCCGGCGCCGGTGAGTGCCGCTCGAGGAGCGGCTCGGCGAGCAGCGCGTCGAGCCGCTCGTCGGGGACCCCGACGACGACCAGGTTCTGGTCGGTGGTCAGGCGCAGCTGCCCGTCGCCGTAGCGGGCGGCCAGCCCGGCGACCTCCTCGAGGTCGGCTCCGGAGATGCGCCCGACGGTCACGTTGAGCCCGACGTAGCTGAGCCCCGGCTGGCGCTGGCGGTGGACCCCGACGTGGTCACCCCGGTAGCGGCGGGTGAGTGCCTCGCCGGCCGGACGCAGGACGAAACCCGCCCGGGCGGCCAGCTCGGAGCGGAACCCTTCGGGGCCGAGCTCTTGGACCAGGTAGCGCATGCGCGACAACCCCCGGTTCTCCCGGTTGCCGAGCTCGCCGAAGACCTGGGCGACGGCGCGGGTCAGCTCCACCGCTTCGCCGGGGTCGACGAAGACGTCGATGTCCGACGCCAAGCGGGGGCCGTCGGACAGCCCGCCGCCGACCAGGACGTTGAAGCCGACCGTACCGTCGGCGAGGCGGGCGGGCCACATGCCGACGTCGTTGATCTCGGCCTGGGCGCAGTCCTCTCGGCAGCCGGTGACGCTGATCTTGAACTTGCGGGGCAGGTTGGCGTAATCCCGGTTCCCGGTGAAGTACTCGGAGATGTCCCGGGCCACCGGCGACGCGTCGAAGACCTCGTCGGCGTCGAGGCCGGCCACCGGACAGCACAGCACGTTGCGGGCCGAGTCACCGCAGGCCTGGACGGTGGTGAGCCCGCTGTCCTCGAGACGCCGCCAGATCTCGGGTACCGCCCCGATGCGGATCCAGTGCAGCTGGATGTCCTGGCGGGTCGTGATGTCGCAGTACCCGTCACCCCAGAGAGGGTGCGGCTCGGGACCGCGGGCGTGCTCCCTGGCTACGGCACCGATCACCGCTGCCTGCTCGGCGTCGAGCCGCCCACCCGGCACCTTGACCCGCAGCATGAAGGCGTCGCCACCCTGGCGCTGCGGGTACAGACCCACCCACTTGAGCCGCTCCTGCTCGCCTTCCACTGCTGCGATCGCCTCCGGGCCCTGCTCGGCGTACCTCTCGATCACCGCCTGCCGCACGTCGAGGGGGTGACGGTCGAGCTTCCAGCGTTCTACGTTGTTGAGCTGCCCGGTGCGCCGGTAGGGCCTCACGAAGTCCACCCGGCCGACCCTAGCCCAAAAGCTGACCTCATAGGTCAACTATTCGTCCGGGTCAGCTGCTCCGTCTGCGTCCGACCCGGCGCCCCGGGGTCGCGTCGGGCGCCCGGTGACGCCGGCGTCGATGCCCGCCCAGCACAGCTCCTCATCGGGCAACGGCCGGTCGTCGAGGGTCCCGCAGCTCCTCTTCGCCGCCGACCGCCCGCCGGCCGCGCTCCAGGCGGGCCCACCACCGGGCCCAACCACCAACCAGCGCCGGGAGCGGGACTGCCGGGCAGACCGACGCCCGGGCGGTCCCCCGTAGCGCTGACAGCCGTCTGCTCCAGCCGGGCCGCTCAGGCGGCTGTGGTCTGCTGCGCGTGCCCGGGGCGGTGGAAGACCAGGGTGCCGGCGGGGGTGCCGGTGGTGGTCCATCCGGAGTGGAGCAGGCCGTGGTGGCGTCGGCAGACCAGGATCCCGTTGTCGACGTCGGTGGGACCGCCGTGCTCCCAGGCCCGGAGATGGTGGACGTCGACGATTCGGTGGGTGCAGCCAGGGAAGCGGCAGTGACCGTCGTCGCGGACCAGGATCGCCCGGCGTTGGGTGACACTCCAGGACCGCTGTCGGCGTCCGAGGCGCAGCGGGCCTCCAGAAGCGTCGGTGTCATGGCGGACCGTGGAGCAGTCGCAGACCACCTGGGCGGCGGTTCGGGGGGTGAGCAGGCTCCCGCCGAGCAGGCCGGCCCGGCCGTCTCGGACCACCACATGAACCATGTACCGGTCAGCGCCCCCCACCCCGACGTTCCCGGCGGACCCGACCAGCTCCATCAAGGCGTCGGCCAAAAGCAGGGGGTAGTGACGGTCGGTGTCTGGCTCCCCCACCGACCTCACCACCCCACCGCCGGCGCCGGTCCCGCCGGCGCCGGTCCTTTGGTCGCTTTCGTCGGATATGTCTGATTCCGCA
>JAKABK010000224.1 GCA_021796905.1 Actinomycetes bacterium | reverse complement strand
CGGGGCGGGGCGGGGCGGGGGCGCCTACCCCACACCCGAGCCCAGCCATACTGGGAGCGATGAACCTGGACCGCCGCAGCGCGGTGCCACTCTGGCGCCAACTGCTCGACGACCTCCGCGACCGGTTACGCGCCGGGGAGTTCGACGACGCGTTCCCGAGCGAGGCGACGCTCACCTCCACCTACGGGGTGAGCCGCCAGACCGTGCGCGAAGCGCTCCGCCGGCTCGCCGACGACGGGGTCATCGACCGGGGGCGCGGACGCGGGACCTTCCTGCGGCCGGCGGCGGTGGTCCAACAGATGGGCCTCCTCTACAGCCTGTACCGCTCGGCCGAGGAGCAGGGGTTCGTGCAGGAGAGCGTGGTCCGCGACCTCGAGCTACGTCGGGACTCTCGGGCCGCCGCCATGCTCGGCCTCGGGGCGAGGGAGAGCCTCGTGTACCTCGAGCGGGTCCGGATGATCGACGGCTGGCCGGTGGTGGTCGACTGCTCCTGGATGCCGGCGACGATCGCCGAGCCCCTGCTCGGGGCCGACTTCCGACGCACCGCCTTGTACCGGGAGCTCGAGGTCCGCTGCGGCGTCCGGCCCGACGCCGGCTGGGAGCGGGTGGAGCCGGTCGTGCCGGACGCCACACAACGCCGGCTCCTCGACCTGCGCCCGGGCATCCCGGTCTACGGGATCGAACGGCTCGCCCGCCAGGGTGACCGGCCGGTCGAGTGGCGCCATGGCGTGGTCCGCTCAGACCGGTTCGTGTTCGTGGCCCGCTGGGATGCCGGGCACGTCGACGCCGTCTTCGAGCCGCCCGGAGCCGCTCGCCTGCCCACACCGGTCGATTGAGCGGTCCGGGGCTCAGCGCCCCGCGGTACGCCGGGTCCGGTCCGCGTCAGTAGCCGTAGACGAGGCTCCCCCCGTCTCCCATGCAAGCCTGGCATGATCTCCTATTTGCCGCATCAGTTCTCCTCGGACCATCCCACCGGGGACACGACCGCTACACCCCGCTGCCCGGCGAGCACGCCGGCCGGTTCGTCGACCGACGCTCCGAGCACCATCGGCATGCCGCGCACGCCCGTCACCTTGGACAGCGTCCCCGCTCGGCGCTCGGCCCGCTCGACGTCATCGACGTGCACCCGCCCGGCGACCTCGCCCACGACGTGGACTGCCTCGCCGTCCCAGCGCGCCGAGAATACGACGTCGGCTGCAAGGACGTCGCGGAGATCTTCGGGCGTGATCCGGCCGGCGTCCAGGGCGTCCTCGCACAGCTCGGCCAGGTCCTCGGTCGTCACCAGACGGGCCCGGCGAAAACCGGCCGTCCCGAGGTAGGCCGCCCCTTTCACCCTCGCCTGCTGCTCGAGATCGCTGCCCTTCAAGCGAGCCACGTCGGTCTTCAACCCGGCCACATCGGTCTTCAACCCGGCCACATCGACCTTCAACCCGGCCACATCGACCTTCAACCCGGCCACATCGACCTTCAACACAGCCACATCGGTCTTCAACACGGCGATGTCGGCCTCGATGCGCTCGAAGCGGGCCTCGGTTGCCGCCACGAAGCTACGCACCTCGGCCACGAAAGCAGCGAAGCGCTCCGGCAGCTCGAGCAGCTCCTGGGTGAGCAGCACGGAACGCAGCTCGTCGCGCAGCGCCTCGTCGCTCCGCAGTGCGTCGATCAGCCCCAAGACCTGCTCGCGGTCCACTCTCGCAGCCTACCGGTGCGGCGACCGGCCGGCATCCGCAATCCGCTCCTCGGCAAGGGCCGTGCTCGGGGAACCTTCCGACCGGAGCGGGCGTCGACAGGAGCGTGGATCACAACCGGCCTGCGCATTGCAACGAGCCGGGGTTGTCGGTCGCTGCCGTGCTCGTCGCCAGCGCTCTGATCCTGGCGGCGTGCGGCACGCCGGTGGCCGTCGCCTCGTCGCGCTCCGCCGGCGCTCAGCGCGTGCCGGGCGGATTCGTAGCGCAGTCGATCACCCAGATGGGATCCTCGGCCTCCGTGATCGTCGCCGGTACCGTGCCATGCGGGCACCGGGTCTGCCCGGCGCTGCTGCGCGGCTCGCTCGGGGCGGCCGGGCTCGTGCAGCGTTGGATGAGGTTGCAGCCGCCCCCGCTCCCACCGGCCCGCAACCCTGTCTCGTCGAACCTCGGACGGTTCGTGTTCGCCAACCGCCTCGACGGCTACGACATCGTCGCCCCGCGGGCCGTCGGCGGGTCGACCGCCGTCTACGCCACCACCGACGGCGGAGCCGCTTGGTCCCGTGTGCACGTTGGCAGCGGCACGACGCTCACGATGGTCGCGACCGGTTCGGAGCTCTACGCGGTCACGGCGAGCTGTGGCCGGCAGTCCTGCAGTGACTACCGCCTGTCACGGTCCGCGACCGGGAGCACCCGATGGTCGAGCGTGGCGCTGCCCGGGAGCGGGTCGCTAGCCGGCAGCGGCGTGGGTCTCGCGGCGATCGGTTCGCAAGTCGTCGTCGACTACGCCCCTCCGATCGCCAGCGGAGAGGCCCGCCTCCTCTGGGCGAACAACGGCCGCCCGCCGTGGCACTCGCGGCTGGTGCCCGGGCTGGCGAGCGTCGCCGCCTGCAGTCTCACGGCGGTAGCTGGCGGGGCGCTGTGGGCGGCGTGCCCGACCGGCATGTTCGTCTCCTACCTGCGAAGCCGCGGTGTCAACGGTTCCTTCCGGCCAGTCTGGGACTATCCGGGGACCGGCGGCGGGGGCTTGGTGGCGGTCAGCGCCAAGGTCGCCTACCGCTTCACCGGGGTCGCCACGACGAGTCCGGTGCGGGTCCCGGCGGACACCTTGCAGCGCACCACCGATGCGGGTCGCAGGTTCACCACGGTGGGGCGCTTGCCGTTCGCCAGGGACGCCGGCGGCGTCTTGGTCTTCGTCGACGGCGAGGACGGCTTCGGTCTCGGTGCGCCCCCGCGCCGCGACCACCCTGGGAGCCACCCCGTCGACGCCGTGTTCGAGACCGCCGACGGGGGCGTCCACTGGAGCGAGGTCATCGGCTGACCGAACGAGGCCCGCAAGCCCACGACTTCAGCTCAAGTCGTGGGTCAAGGGCCTTTCGGTTGCCGGGTGGGGGAGCCGCCCGGATGGTTGTCTCACCCTCCTGGGATGATGTGGTCGTGGGCTACCGTTCGACCGGCAAGACGGTCTACTCGGCCAGGCACCACATGATCTGGTGCCCCGAGCACCGCCGGCGGTTGCTGGCCGGGAGGGTCGAGGTTCGCTTGGAGGAGATCATCTTCGAGGCGGTAACCGGAGCTGGTGGCCAGGTGGTCGAGGCGGAAGTGAGAATGCCCGATCACGTCCACCTGCTGGTAGAAGCACCATCCGCTGTTGTCTTGTCGAGGGTGGTCCAGAAGTTGAAGGGCCGCTCGTCGCGGATGCTGCGAGCGGGGCTCCCGGCGCCGCGACGGCTAGCGGGATCGTGGTCGGCGTCGTGGTTCGTCCCCACGGTGGGCGGCGCTGCCTCGGAGGTCGCGTGGCGCTACGTCGAGAACCACGAACAGCCGGCGTAGATGGCGTCGAGAGACCACCACCAGCCTGGTGTGCAGCTTCGAGTCGATCGCCGTCGAGGACTTGGCCGTGGAGCACATGGACCGCTCGGCCCGGGGCACCGTCGCCAACCCGGGGGTGAACGTGGCCGCCGAGCGGGGACCGAACCGGGCGATCTCGCCCCAGGGCTGGTCGATGCCGCGCCGCCGTCTCACCGACAAGGCCGCCACCTGTGATGTCAGGGTGGTGGCCGTCAACCCGGCTCACACGTCTCGGTGTTGCGCCGTCTGCGGGCACACCAGCCCCGGAAACCGCAAGAGCCAAGCGGTGTTCGGGTGCGGGGCCTGTGGGCACGAGGCCGACGCGGACCTGAACGCAGCCGTGCACATCCTTGCCGCCGGGCTGGCGGTCACAGCGCGTGGAGGCACATCCCGAACCAAGGGACCCGACGAAACGCGAACCCAACCGGTCGCCGCATGAACATGAACGGCCGGGAATCCCACGACTTCAGTCGTGGGAGGGACGTCACACCGAGACAGTTCCGTGGCACCGCCGGCGGCCGCACCGGATCCCGGAACCGGTCGAACTGCCCGTGCCCGACGACCTGGCCGTGGAGGACCCCGCGACCCGCCGAGGGCGCCGCTCAGGTCGTTCCCCGCCAGCCGGATAGCCAACCGCCGCCGGCGGCGGCGGCAACCGCCGCAGCCGCCCCCCACAGCCACAGGCCGACCACGGGCGCCGTGACCGGCTCGCCGACCACCATCGTGCGCCGCAGCACGTCGGCGACGACGAGCGCGAGCACACCGATCGACCCGACGAATGCACCCAGGCCCGCACCCCGGGCACCCCGACGGTGCGGGACCCCGGAGCGGCGACCCCCGACCGTAGGGTCACGGGCCGCT
>JAKABK010000223.1 GCA_021796905.1 Actinomycetes bacterium | reverse complement strand
CGGTCCCGCCGGAGCGCCGATCCGGGTAGGGGTGGTGGTCGACTGCGGCGAGCTGCTCGACGAGGTCGTCCTGCGCTCCTATGTGGTGGGTGCCGCCCACATGGCGCTCGGATGGGTGGGCTCCGAAGGTGTAGCGGTGGACCGGGAGGGCCATCCCCTCGACCTGACCATCCGCTCGTGGGGCATACTGCGGGCCGTCGACATGCCACCGGTAGAGGTCGACCTGGTCGACAGTGCCGGACCGGCGGTCAACGGCTCCGACGCCGTTTTCGCCGCGGTCGCTGCCGCGACGTGGATCGCCCACGGCTGCCCCCCCGATCTGCCCGTGGCCAGAGGAGCCCACCGGCGCTGAACGCGCTCGCGGTCGGTATCGGCCCGGTCCCTCGGCGGAGGGTGCGACGGGTGGGCCCGGCGGGTAGCTTCGGGTCCATGAGCGACGCCTCTCCCCCCCGCCCGGTCGGCCCGTACTCCCCCGTGGTGCGGGCCGGGGAGTGGTTGATCGTCTCCGGACAGCTCGGTCTGCGCGACGGGTCACTGGTCGAGGGCGGGGTCGAGGCCCAGCTCTCCCAGGCGATCGCCAACCTCGCCGCGCTGTTGGCCGACGAGGGCGCCGGGCTGGCGTCGGTCGTCAAGACCACCGTGTTCCTCACCGACATCGCCGACTATGCAGCGATGAACTCAGTCTACAGCGCGGCGTTCGGGGAGCACCGCCCGGCCCGTTCGGCGGTGGCGGTCGCGGCGCTCCCCTTGGGCGGCGCCGTCGAGATCGAAGCCTGGGCCCGGGTGGGTTGAGCGGTCCGTGGCGCCGTCGTCGGCGGAGCCCGGGCCAGGGTGGGTCGAGCGGTCCGCGGCGCCGTCGTCGGCGATGATGGTCGGATGCTCGACGCGGTGATCGTGGTAGTGGTGCTCCTGTTGGTACTGCCGGCGGTCTTCTGGTTGGTGTGGGGGGCGATGGGCTGGCTGCTCGGCCGGTTGCTCACCTCCGCCGCCGAGGCCACCCACGAGGGCAGCGAGCTGATCGCCACCAACCGGTAGCGACCGTCCGCCGGCGCCTCCTGGTCGGAGGCGGGTCTCATCCCCCCCAGCGGGACTGGCCGAAGCGGTACCCGACCGAGCGGACCGTCGAGATCAGCGCGGCGTGCTCCTCGCCGAGCTTGGCCCGCAGTCGGCGCACGTGCACGTCGACGGTCCTGGCCCCGCCGTAGTACTCGTAGCCCCAGACCTGTGAGAGGAGGGCCTCCCGGGTGAACACCTTCCCGGGGTGGGTGGCGAGGAACTTGAGCAGCTCGTACTCCATGTAGGTGAGGTCGAGGGGCCGCCCGCCGATCGCCGCCTGGTAGGTCTCGAGGTTGAGGGCCAGGCTGCCGTGGCAGACCAGCTCGGGGCGGCTCGCCCCCCCGGCGCTGCGCAGCACCCGGGCGAGCCGCAACTCGAGCTCGGCGGGCTGGAACGGTGCCAGGCAGAAGTCGTCGAAGGCCTCCCGCGCTTCGCCCAGGGCCCGAAGCTCGCCGGCGCCGACGAGGAGCAGCACCGGGGTGGTGGGCGGGTCCCCGTCTCGGAGGTAGCGGCAGGCGAGGAGCGCGCTCGCCAGGTCCGGGTCGGCTGCGACGATCGCCCCGGACCAGCCCCCCTCCGGGGTCGGCGCGCTGGTCCCGTCGGCGAGCGTGACCGCCTTCCACGCGTACCCGGCCAGGTCGAGGGCGTGGACCAGCGCCGGCGGGGGAGGGTCGGGGTGGAGCAGGAGTGGTTGCACTGGGGGACCAGCCTGGGTCGGGGGAGTGGCGCGGGCTGCGCCGAGGGTCAAAGGGCAGGTGGGGCGGGCACGGGTCCTCGACCCCTGCACGGGGACCCCGCCGGCGTCAGAGGGTCGGGAGGTAGCGGCGCAGCTCGAATGGGGTCACCTCGGAACGGTAGGCGACCCACTCGGCACGCTTGTTGCGGACGAACCACTCGAAGACGTGCTCGCCGAGGGTGTCGGCCAGCAGCTTCGAGGCCTCGGCCTCGTCGACGGCGTCGGCCAGCGACGAGGGCAGGGCCCCTATCCCGAGCGAGCGCCGCTCGTCGCTGCTCAGGTCGTAGAGGTTGGTGGCCAGCTCGGCCGGCAGCTCGTAGTCCCCCTCGACGCCTGCAAGGCCGGCGGAGAGCACCGCGGCCAGCGCCAGGTACGGGTTGCAGGCCGGGTCGGCGGCGCGGTACTCGACGCGGGTGGAGTCGGGCTTGCCTGCCTTGGTGGGCGGTACCCGGACCAGAGCGGACCGGTTGTTGCGGGCCCAGGAGATGTAGACGGGGGCCTCGTAGCCGACGATCAGCCGTTTGTAGGAGTTGACCCACTGGTTGGTGACCGCGGTGATCTCCCGGGCGTGACGGAGCAGGCCGGCGATGAAGCGGTGGGCGATCGGCGAGAGGTGGTAGGGGTCGTCGGCCCCGAAGAAGGCGTTGGTCCCCCCGGAGAACAGCGACACGTGCAAGTGCATCCCCGACCCCTGGACGCCGGCGAGCGGTTTGGGCATGAAGCTCGCCATCACGTCACGGCGGGCGGCCAGCTCCTTCACGACCAACCGGGCGGTCATGATCGTGTCGGCCATGCTGAGCGCGTCGGTGTAGCGGAGGTCGATCTCGTGCTGGCTCGGGGCGTCCTCGTGCTGGTTGTACTGGACCGGGATGCCCATCTCCTCCAAGGTGAGGACGCTCTGGCGCCGGAGCGTGCTGCCGAGGTCGTTGGTGGTGAGGTCGAAATAGGAGCCGTGGTCCAACGGAACCGGTGCCGCGACCCCATCGGTGGCGTCGTCGCGGGCGAAGTAGAAGTACTCGAGCTCGGGTGCCGCGTAGAACGCGAACCCGAGGTCGTGGGCCCGGTCGAGGGCCCGGCGCAGCACCTGGCGGGGGTCACCCTCGAATGGGGTGCCGTCCAGGTTGACGATGTCGCAGACCACCCGGGCGGTGGGGATGCTGTCGGCGAGGTGGGGCAGGAGCTGGAAGGTCGTCGCGTCGGGGAGGGCCAGCACGTCGCTCTCCTGGACCCGGCTGAAACCGTCGACGCTCGACCCGTCGAAGGTGAGCCCCTCGTCCAGCGCGACCTCGAGCTCCGCCGGGGTGATCTGGATCGACTTCGGCACACCGAGCACGTCGGTGAACCACAGCTGCACGAAGCGCACGTGGCGCTCCTCGACGGTCCGCAGTACGTAGTCCTTCTCGTGTTCCACCCTGCCATGGTGGCCGACGAGGGCTCCCGCCCGAGCGATGTTCACACAGCGTTCACCGAGTTGGAAAGACCCCGAAACACGCTCCGGCGAGGCTGACGGCGTGAAGACAAAAGCCGAGTACATCTGGATCGACGGGACCCAACCGACCGCCCTCCTGCGCTCGAAGACCAAGATCCTCGACACCACCGGGGACCTGCCCTCGACCGGGGACCTGCCCATCTGGGGCTTCGACGGCTCGAGCACCAACCAAGCCCCCGGGAAGGCTTCGGACTGTGTCCTCCAACCCGTGTTCTCCTGCCCCGATCCGATCCGCGGGGGGTCGAGCCTGCTCGTGCTATGCGAGGTGCTCCTCACCGACATGACCCCGCACCCGACCAACACCCGGTCCGCCCTTGCGGCGACCGCGGCGCAATACGCCGACCAGGAGCCGCTGTTCGGGATCGAGCAGGAGTACACCATGTTCCGGGGGAGCCGGCCGCTCGGCTTCCCCGACCACACCGGCTACCCCGCCCCGCAGGGTCCCTACTACTGCGGGGTCGGCGCCGACGACATCTACGGGCGACCGCTCGTCGAGGCCCACCTCGAGGCGTGCGTGTCGGCCGGGCTGTCCATCTCGGGGATCAACGCCGAGGTCATGCCCGGCCAGTGGGAGTACCAGGTCGGTCCGCTCGGCCCGCTCGAGGTGTCCGACCAGCTGTGGGTGTCGCGTTGGCTGCTCCACCGCATCGGCGAGGACCACGGGATCTCCGTGACGCTCCACCCCAAGCCGGTCCGGGGCGACTGGAACGGCGCCGGCTGCCACACCAATTTCTCGACCAACGCGATGCGGGAGAACTACGACGCGGTGATCAAGGCGGCCGAGGCGCTCGGTAAGAACGCCGCCGAGCACGTAGCCAACTACGGTCACGGCATAGAGGACCGTCTCACCGGCCTGCACGAGACCGCCCCCTACAACGAGTTCAGCTACGGGGTCTCGGACCGGGGGGCGTCGGTGCGCATTCCCTGGCAGGTCGCCCAGGAGGGCAAGGGCTACATCGAGGACCGCAGGCCGAACGCCAACATGGACCCATACGTCGTGGCCCGACTGATGGTCGACACCTGCTGCTCGGCCCTGGCCTGAGCACCGCCGGGCGCGACACCCTTCCCGCCGGGCCCCGCCGGGTCCCGGGCGCCCGCCCGGCGGGGCCCGGGCGCACTACGGGTC
>JAKABK010000222.1 GCA_021796905.1 Actinomycetes bacterium | reverse complement strand
GACACGAGGTCGAGCCCCACGGCCCAGCTCGGGTCCTGCCCCGACTTGTAGATCTCGTAGACCGGGACGGTGTAGCGGCCGAGGGTGAGAGCCGCGGCCGACGCGAACAGCACACAGCCACCGCGTTCGATCTTGTCACCGAGCAGCGCCGGGACCTCGCTCTCCCGCCATTGGCGCAACGCGTAGGTGGGGCTGCCCGGGCCGGCGAAGACCCATCGGGCGGCCGCGACCTTGGCGAGGGCGGCCTCGCGGCGCACCGGGTCGTCGGACTCGCGTCGGCGCAGCTCGGCGACCTCGACCGGCCGGCCGGTACTGGCCGCGAAATACTCGACGGCCCTGGCCGAGATGTCGTCGGCGTTCTCCTGGAAGCCGTAGGGAGTGTCGAGGAGCACCGCCGGCACCGGGTCCGGGCCGAGCCGATCGAAGATCGACCGGTGCGGTTTGACCATGGTCGGAGCGGTCTCCCCCGAACCGAGCAGGGCGAGCAGTCGAGGCAGGGTCACCCGACCAGTCTGGGTCGCCGGGCGGTGATCGGCCAACCCGTCCGCTCCGTGGGCGCCGCACCCTGCCGGCGACAGGGACGGCCGGCGTGGGGACGGCCGTCGACAGGGACGGCCGGCGTGGGCGGCCGGCGTGGGGCGGCCGGCGGCCGGTCAGGTCTCGAAGACCGACCCGTCGGCAGCTGCTCCCAGCAACTCGGCGATCAGCGCCGGGTGCTGGGCGTGCAGGTCGTGGTCACCCTCGACCCAGCGGACCGCCCCGGTCGCCAGAGCCGCCAGCGCCGCCCGGGTCGCCTCCCGCTTGGCGACCTCGTGGCGCGACGCACGGCCTTCGGGGCGGCCGGCGGGGACGATCAGCACCGGGACCTCGATCCCCGCCATCGTCTCGATCGGGTGGTGTGCCCAGAGGTGACGGAGGATGCTCAGGTGGCGGGGAAGGGTGAGCCACGGGCGCACCGTGCCGTCGGGGAGCACCTCGACGTTGGAGAGGGCTCCCTGGATCCCCGCCTCCGGCCAGTCGGGGTGCGAGCGGCGCAGCATCGCCTCGAAGTCGGCTACCGGGGTACCAGCGAACTGCGGCGGGGTGAGCGCCGCCTCAGCGGTCGGCCAGTCGGCGAAGCTCGACGACAGCTCGATGGTCCCGCCGTCGACCAGGACGGCAGCGACGAGGGCGTCGGGGTGCCGGGCGGCGAGCTCGACGACCACGTTGCCTCCCCAGCTCTGGCCGGCGGCGAGCACCCGGCGCCCCTCCCAGCCGAGGCCACCGAGGACCGCCAGCAGGTCGGCGGTGAGGGTCCCGAAGTCGTAGCCGTCGTCGGGTTTCTCGCTGCGTCCGTGGCCCCGCTGGTCTACGGCGGCGACCGGATGACCGCGGTCGGCGAGCTCGGCGGCCACCCCGTCCCAGAGACGGGCGTTGGACGCCAGGCCGTGGACGGCCAGTACCGGCACCCCGCCGGCCCCGAGGTCCCAGGTCCGAACCGCGAGGGTCACCCCACCGGTCGCTGCCAGGCGCAGCTCACCCGGCGACATTCGGCCCGGCCGTCTCGATCTCGATCCGGATCGCCACCCTCCGCTCCCGGACCATCGCCTCACGGAACTCGCCCCAATCGGGGTGCTCACCGGCGACCTGGCGGTACAGCTCCACCAGGGTCTCCAGGCAGTCGGGGAGCGGCACGATCCCGGCGCGACCCTCGACCACCACCCATTCCCCGAAGAAGCCGTCGGGGAAGGCGCACAGGGTCACCCGGGGGTCGCGGCGCAGGTTGCGGACCTTGTAGGCCGGTTCCCGGCTGGAGACGATCACCCGGCCGTCGTCGCCCACCCCGTGGACCACCGGGGAGGGCTGGGGGCTGCCGTCGGGTTTGCGGGCGATCAGCACCGAGTGGTGGTGGGTGCTCAGGTAGCTGCGGGCCGCGTCGATGTCCATGCCGCTCAGTCTGGCCCGGACCCGCCCGAGAGAGCCTCGATCCCGCACTCCTGCAGGTAGCCGAGGAAGTAGTACAGGGCGTGGGCGGGGGACCCCGAGACGTCGGTGTCGTCGTCCTCGCTGACCTCGAGGCGGGTGCCGAGCAGGAGCCGGATGCTGTTCAGGGCCCGCAGCCATCCGTCCAGCTGCTCGGCGGTCAGCTCCGGTGCCGAGACGGTCGACTCGAGCACCCCGAGCGCCTCCCGGTGGCCGGCGAGGAGGTCGTCGCCCATGAGCCGCTCGAACTCCTCTTCCTTGTCCCGGTCGTCCGGCGAGGTGTACGCCGGTGGGAACAACCGGCGCAAAGACGGGTCGTCACGCGAGCCGAGCGCCTCGCGCATCTGGGCCGGGAGCGACCCGAGGACCGCCCGCTCGTCGGGTCCGAGGTCAACGGCGTAGGAGCCGCTGCGCGTACGCCGGATGGGTCGCCGGTCGAAACGGCTCACCCCGGCCGGCCGGTGATCACTCGTCGTGCTCCATGGTCGCCCACAGGCCGTGCTCGTGGAGGCGGAACACGTCCAGCTCGGCCTTCTCGCGGGGACCGGAGGAGACCACCGCCCTGCCCTTGGTGTGAACGTCCATCATCAAGCGGTGCGCCTTGTCCCGGCTGTAGCCGAACAGCTTCTGGATCACGAAGGTCACATACGACATGAGGTTGATCGGGTCGTTCCAGACGATCACCTTCCAGGGCCGGTCGGCGACGACGGCATCGCTGACCTCCGGCTCCTGGACCTCCACCGGTGCGGCTGTGGGCATCCCGATCCGGCTCCGATCGCTCAGCTCCCCGCCACCGGGGCGGGTGACGGGGGGGCGGGGACGCCGCGGCCGGCGGCCGGGGCGGGCAGGGACCGACGGTCCGGGGCGGCAAGCGGGGCGCGCACCACCGGGGCGCGCACCGCGAGCCCCAGGTTGAAGCGCAGCACCGCCAGCACCACGAGCACCGCGCCGGTGACGTGCACCTCGGTGAGGGGGGCGGGGTCCCCGAGGAAGTACAGGCTGTAGCCGATCGCGCCCTGGAGCACCACCGCGGCGAGCAGCCACTCGCCCCGGCGCAGCACCGAGGGCGCCACTCCCGAGCGCATCATCAGCCCGAGGGTGACCACGACGAGCAGGACCAGCACGTCGGCCGACGATCCGTGCAGCTGCGCCACGTCGTGCAGCGAGAAGGCGAAGCGGGGGGCCTGCGGGGAGCCGCCGTGCGGCCCGGTCGAGGTGACGAGGGTGCCGAAGGTGATCACCACCACGGTCGCCACGAGCATCAGGCGGGCGAGTCGGGCCTGGTCGCGGCCGACCAGGGCCACGACCTGCCCGCTCACCCGGGCCCTGCCCGGTCGTCCGGGTACCGGCTCCTCGGGCAGCCCGGCGCGGTGGTAGAGCATCACCGCGTCGGCGAGGAACGCCACCGCCAGGAGGAAGTGGGCCATGACGAACGGCGGGGCCAGCTTCTCGAGCACCGTGATCCCCCCGAGGACCGTCTCGGCTGCCAGCCCGCCGATCAGGCCGAACGCCAGCCAGGTGAGGTCCCGCCGGCGGGTGGACCGGACCAGGGCCGCAAGCGCCGCCACCACGCAGATCACACTGAGGGCCACGGTGACCAGCCGGTTGCCGAACTCGACCCAGGCGTGCCACTGCCAGGGCGCGACGACATTGCCGTCGGCGCAGGTCGGCCAATCCGGGCAGCCGAGCCCGGAGCCGGTGAGGCGGACTGCCGCGCCGGTGACGATGATCAGGCTCAGGCCGACGACCGCCGCCGCGCACAGCCGGCGGAAGGCGACCGGCGAGAGCCGGCGCTGGCGGATCGTCGTCACCGCCGCAGTGGCGCAGCGGAGAGGAGCCGGCGTTCGGGCCATCGGCACCCATGCTAGGGCCGCCGCGGTGACGACCCGCTTCGGCGAGCGGACGGCCGCTTTGTCGCCGGGACGACAGGCGCCGTAGTCTCGGCTCCCGTGATCTCCTCCCGGCGGGGCCGGCCTCTCGCTGGTCCGGTGAGCAGTTGAGCAGCGTCGCCCTCGCCCGCACCGGCACCGCGCCGACCCTGCGGGAACGGGTCGCCGGGTTCGTGGGCCTCACCAAGCCCAGGATCGTCGAGCTGCTGCTCGTGACCACCCTTCCGACGATGATCGTCGCGGCGCACGGGATGCCCTCGGCACGCCTGGTCGTCGCCACCCTGGTGGGCGGGACCCTCGCCGCCGGCGGGGCGAACGCCACCAACATGTACGTCGACCGTGACATCGACGCGGTGATGCACCGCACCGCCCGCCGGCCGCTGGTCACCGGGGTGGTCGCCCCCCGCGAGGCGCTGGTCTTCGCGCGCTCCCGCGAGGCCGCTGCCTTCGCCGTGCTGTGGGGGGAGGTCAACCTGCTCTCGGCGGCCCTCGCCCTCGGGGCGATGCTGTTCTACGTGTTCGTCTACACCCTCTGGTTGAAGCGGACCTCGGTGCAGAA
>JAKABK010000221.1 GCA_021796905.1 Actinomycetes bacterium | reverse complement strand
GCGGACCTCTACGGGCCCGGCGGTGCCCGACGGGCGCAACCGCCCGGGACTTCCCGCCCCGGTCGGTATCGAACAGCCGGGCCGGTTCGTCCTCGACCCGACCGGGCCGGTCCCGCCGGCGGGGGGGCGGGACCGATGAGCACCCGGATCGCCCCCGGGGTCGTCGAGATCGACACCCTCCTCGGCGGTTGGGAGCGGGTCACCGCCGGCTACCTGGTGGAGGGCCCGGAGCCGGTTCTGGTCGAGACCGGCAGCCAGAGCTCGGTCCCGGCCCTGCTCGCCGCCTTGGAGCAGCTCTCCGTGGGCCCCGACGACCTCGCCGGGATCGCGGTCACCCACATCCATCTCGACCACGCCGGCGGGGTCGGGGACCTCGCCCGGGTGTTCCCCCGGGCGACGATCTACGTCCACGGCAAGGGCGCCCGCCACCTCGCCGACCCGTCACGGCTGGTCGCCTCCGCCGCTACCGTCTACGGGGAGCTGCTCGACTCGCTCTACGGCCGGCTCGACCCGACACCGCCGGAGCGGATCCATGTCCTCGCAGACGGGGAGGACATCGTCGTCGGTCCCGGCAGGAGGCTCACCACCGTCGACTCCCCCGGTCACGCCAAGCACCACTTGGCCCTCCACGACAGCGACAGCGGGCTGCTCTTCGCCGGCGACGCGGTCGGGGTCCGTCTCCCCGACGCCGGTGTGCTCTGGCCGGCCACGCCGCCGGCCGACTTCGACCTCGAGCTCGCCTGCCGCTCGATCGGGAGGTTCCGCGAGCGTCGACCGAGCGGGGTCGCCCTCGCCCACTACGGCCTGCTCCCCGACCCGATGGCGATGCTCGACGAGGCCGAGGCGAGCCTGCGGCGCTGGGCGGAGGTCGCCGAGACCGCCTGGCGGGATGGGCAGGACATCGCCGCGGCCCTCGAGGAGAGCTTCGGGCTGCCCGCCTCGACCGACCCCCACGCCCGGGAACGGATGGAGACCCTGAACGGGATGCACTCCAATGCCGCCGGTCTCCGGCTCTGGCTGGAGCATCGCGGCGGGGAAGGCACACCAGGGTCCTGATCCGCTCGGCCGGCGGCGGTACCGGTAGACGGCTGGCAAGATGCCCGCCATGCCCTACCACCGGGTGCGCGACCCGGACAGGCTCCACGCGCTCCTCGACGCAGTGCTCGCGATCGAGACCGACCTCGAGCTGACCACGCTGCTCACCCGGATCGTCGAGGCTGCCGTCGATCTGGTCGGCGCCCGCTACGGGGCCCTCGGGGTCCTGGCCGCGGCGGGCAGCGGGCTCGCCGACTTCGTGCATGTCGGCATGGACCCCGCGGCGGTGGCGTCTATCGGCCGCCTACCGGAAGGCAAGGGGGTCCTCGGGTTGCTGATCGAGCGGCCCGAGCCGATCCGCCTCGCCGAGCTGTCGACCCATCCGGCGGCCGTCGGGTTCCCTCCCGGCCACCCGGCGATGACCAGCTTCGTCGGGGCGCCGGTCCGGGTGCGGGGCCGGGTCTTCGGGAACCTGTACCTGACCGACAAGCACGACCCCGCCGGACGCCCCGACCCCGCCGGCTTCGACCGCGACGACGAGCAGCTCGTGACCGCTCTCGCCTCCGCCGCGGGGATCGCGGTGGACAACGCCCGGATGCACGCCCAGGTGCGCGAGCTGGCCCTGCTCGAAGAACGCGAGCGGATCGCCCGGGACCTGCACGACGTCGTCCTCCAGCGGATCTTCGCCGTGGCCCTCTCGTTGCAGGCGACCGAGGGTCGCTCCGGGACCGACCCGGACCTCGCCAGGCGGGTCACCGACGCGGTCGACTCCCTCGACGAGACCGTACGTCAGATCCGCACCACCATCTTCTCCCTCGGAGCGCCGCCGGGTCCGTCCTCGACCCTGCGCGCCGAGGTCCTCGGCATGTGCGCCGAGGCCCGTCGGAGCCTCGGCTTCGATCCCGAGGTCCGTTTCGCCGGCCCGGTCGACGCAGCCGCCGGGGGGCTGGCCGGTGATGTTCTCGCCGCTTTGAGGGAGGCGCTGTCCAACGTGGCCCGCCACGCCCGGGCGTCGTTCGTGAGCGTGTCGGTGACCGCCGTGGACGGTCACCTGGCGGTGGTGGTCGCCGACGACGGGGTCGGTCCCGCCCCGGTCGCAGGCTCCGGGGTGGCCCGGGGGGGAGGCCGGGGACTGCCGAACCTGGCCGGGCGCGCCGAGGTCCTCGGCGGGAGCTTCTCGGTCTCGGCCCGTCCCGAGGGCGGGACGCTCCTCGAGTGGCGGGTTCCCTTGGGCCGTTGACCCCGACCGGGGTGGGATCCGGGGACCGGGACCGTAGGTCCCTTGCGCCGGCACCCGGCGCGCGTCGAGGCTGTCGGTCGGCCGGGGTCTCCGGCCGCCCGAGGACAAGGAGAGGTGCATGTCAGCCATCCCGGGGTCGACGATGAACGCCGTCGTGCTCAACCAGCTGGGCGCCCCTCTCTCCCACGAGCGGGTCGAGGTTCCCGGTCCCGGGGCGCACCAGGTGCTGGTCCGGGTGGAGGCGTGCGGCCTGTGCGGGATCGACGTCGGGGTCGCCACCGGCGGGTGGCCGCAGGGGTTGCGCCTCCCGCGGGTCCTCGGGCACGAGACCGTCGGCCGGGTCGCGGCGCTCGGATCCGGCGTCGGTGACCTCCACGAGGGTGAGCGGGTGGTCCTGCCCCGCCTGGCGTGGGCCTGCGGCCGCTGCGAGCACTGCCTCGGGGGGTTCGAGGCCCGCTGCGGGCAACGCCTCCACGCCGGCGTCGACGTCGACGGGGGTTTCGCCGACTACCAACTGGCGGAAGCGGGTTTCGCGCTCGCAGTCCCCCGGGGCGTCGACCCGCTCGACGCGGCCTGCCTGTCGTGCGCAGGTGCCATCGCGTACCGGGCGGTCCGGGAGGCCGGTGTGGGCCCGGGGGACGTCACCGCGGTGTGGGGGGTCGGTGGCATCGGCCACCTGGCGGTGCAGTACGCCCGGATGGCCGGCGCCTCGGTCGTCGCGGTGGACTGCACGCCCGACAAGCTGGCGATGGCCCGGGACCTCGGGGCCCGTGACGTCGTTCTCGACACCACCGAGGACCCCGTCGAGGCGGTAGCACGCCACGGCGGTGCCCACCAGGTCATCTTCGCCGCCCCCAGGGTCGAGGCGATGTCCGACGCGCTGCGCGCCCTGCGTCGCGGCGGGCGCCTGGTGGTCGTCGCGGTGCCCGACGCCGGCGCGCTCGAGCTGCCGGTCGCCGACCTGGTCCGTGACGGCATCAGCGTGCTCGGCGCGGACGGTGCCAACCGTCTCGACGTCACCCGGGCGCTCGCCCTGCACGCCGCCGGCCACACCCGGGTGGTCCACCAGGCACGCTCGATCTCCCAGGTCGACGAGGCGATCGTCGAGCTGGGAGAGCACCGGGCGCCAGCCCGGCTCGTGTTCGAGATGCGCTGAGGCCCGCCCAGCCCGGGAGCCGGCCGCGGTTCACCCGGGGCGCAGCGGTACCCAGTCGCGTCGGCAGCTGACCTCCGCCAGGACCTCGGGGCGGGGATCGACGCCGATCCCGGGCCCGTCGGGCACCGCGATCTCGCCGTCGTCGATCACGAACGGGGGGGTGAGGTCGGTCTCGAAGTACCGGTCGGACGCGGACAGGTCGCCGGTGAGGGTGAAGCCCGGGAGCGCGGCGAGAGCCAGGTTCGCCGCCCGGCCGATCCCGGTCTCGAGCATCCCCCCGCACCACACCGGGACCCCGCGGGCGGCGCAGAGGTCGTGGACCCGTCGCGCCTCGAGGAGCCCGCCGACCCGCCCGGGCTTGATGTTCACGACACTGCAGGCCCCCATCGCGATCGCGCTGGCCGCGGTGGCGGTCGAGGTGACCGACTCGTCGAGGCAGATCGGGGTGCGGACCGCGCGGGCCAGCTCGGCGTGGCCGACCAGGTCGTCGTCGGCCAGGGGCTGCTCGACGAGCAGCAGGCCGAAAGGGTCCAGGCCGGCGAGGGCCGGCGCGTCGGCCAGGGTGTAGGAGGAGTTGGCGTCGACCTGCAGCGGCACGTCCCCGAAGCGTTCGCGCACCGCCCGTACCGCTCCGACGTCCCAGCCCGGGCGGATCTTCAGTTTCACCCGGCGGTAGCCGACCCCGAGGTAGCCGGCGACGACGTCGAGCAGCTCCCCGACCGACGAGGTGATCCCTACCGCCACCCCTGCCGGCACCCGCCGGCGTGAGGCGCCCAGGTGGGCGGCGAGGGAGGTCCCGGCGGCCCGCAGCTCGGCGTCGAGGATCGCCGCCTCCAGGGCCGCCTTGGCCATCGGGTGGCCCTTGCCCGCAGCCAGAGTCCCGGCAACCTCGCTCGCCGAGGACCAGCCGCCGGCGGCCAGCCGGGGCAGGAGGAAGCGGGTCATCACCTCCCGCGCCCCGTCGGTGTACTCGGAGCTGTAGTGCGGTGCGCTCGGGGCGGCGCACTCACCCCAACCCTCGGCGAGGGGGGTGACGGCCC
>JAKABK010000220.1 GCA_021796905.1 Actinomycetes bacterium | reverse complement strand
GAACAGCTCTGGGGCCGCGGCCGGGACCGGTCGCCTCGTCGGTGCCGTCTGCGCCACGGGCCCACTCGACGTCACAGGGTGAGGATACGCTGACAGCGCTCCGGCACGAGAGGAGGACGAGCAGCTGGCGGACCGGGCATGGAGGTGGTTACGCTCCGCTCGCCGGCTCCGACGGCAACTTGGAGACGAGCCGGAGCCGAGCCGGACCGGAGCCGAGACAGTGGAGCCACCGCAGGGGTCCGCACCTCGGGCGGTGCAGAGCGAGCCGCCTGAGGCAGCTCAGGGTGGTGCTGCGGGCCAACCGGCCCGCGACAGTCGGGTAGCGGGCCGGGAGCAAGCCCTCCCGGCCGGAGATCGGTGTCCCCGGGGAGGGAGCAGGTGGAGGAGCAACGAGCCAGGCAGCTGCTGCGCAGCGAGCGGGAGGAGATCGAACGCCTCCTCGCGGAGGTCGGTCGTCGCGACGCTGTCCGAGAGGCCGGCGACGAGCACGCCGACCGGGACGACGGCGCCCAGCCGCTCACCGCCGACGAGGCCGACGAGACGATCGCATCTGGTCTGCGGTCCAGGCTGGAGGCGATCTCGCGGGCCGAGGCCCGCCTCGACGCCGGCACCTACGGCCGGTCGGTGAGGAGCGGGGAGCCGATCCCCGACGAGCGCCTGGAGGCCGATCCCGCCGCCGAGCTGACCGTCGAAGAGGCCGCCGCCCGTCGCTGAGCCGGTAGTCGCCTGCGGTCCGCCCACCCCCGACCGGGCGGGGGCCGGAGCCGGGGCCGGAACCTCAACCCAGACGGCTCGCCACCACCGACGCGACCCGCTCCGCGACCTGCTCGACGGTGCCTTCAGCGTCGAGGGTGACCCACCGGCGGGGGTCGCCTGCCGCGAGGGCGGCGAACCCCTCGGCCACCCTCCCGAAGAACTCGGCCCCGGCGCCCTCCAGCCGGTCGACGGACCCCCTCGCCGCCAGACGGGCCGAGGCCACCGCCGCCGGGACGCTCAGGAGCACGACCAGGTCCGGTTCGCAGCCTGCCGCCGCCCAAGCCGAGAGCTCACGGAGCTGCTCGACCGGCAGCCCGCGACCCCAGCCCTGGTAGGCGAGGGTCGAACCGGAGAAACGGTCGCAGACCACGTCGCGCCCCGACTGCAACGCCGGCTCGATGACCGCGCTGACGTGCTCGGCGCGGTCAGCCAGTACCAGCAGGGCCTCCGCCCGGGCTGAGAGCCCGGCGTTGGCCGGGTCGAGCAGCAGCCGGCGGATGCTCTCCCCCACCGGTGTCCCGCCGGGCTCGCGGGTGAGCAGCGCCCCGAGACGCTCGGCGAGCAGGGCCGCCTGGGTCGACTTGCCGGTCCCCTCACCGCCCTCGAGGACCACCAGACGCCCCCGCCGGACCGGGCCCGCCGGGTTCGCTCGCCTGCTCATCGGGGTAGCGAGCACCGCGACCGGGCGGCGCCGGATGTCACCCGGCCGGACGGCGTCGGCCGGTTCATGCGCGCTTCTTCGCCGCCCCCGCAGCCCGCGGCGCCGCTTTCTTCGTCGACCCCGCCTTGCGCGCGCCGCTGCCCGCCTTCGCCACGCCCGCCGTCTCCTTCGCTCCGCCGGGGCCGGCGGAGGATCGGGACGCGGCTTTCCCCGAAACCTTCTTGGCCGCGGCTTTCTTCCTCCCCGAGGGTGCCGACGCCCGTCGATCGGCGAGCAGTTCGGCGGCGCGCTCGGGGGTGATCGCCTCGACGGTATCCCCCTTGCGCAGGGAGGCGTTGGTCTCGCCATCGGTCACATACGGGCCGAAGCGACCCTCTTTCAGCAGGATCGGCGCGCCGGTCGTCGGGTCGGCCCCGAGCTCACGCAGCGGGGCGGTGACCCGCTGGCCCCGGCGCAGCTTCGGTTGTGCAAAAAGGGCGACGGCCTCGTCGAGGGTGATGTCGAACAGGGCCTGCTCGCTGTCGAGCGAGCGAGAGTCAGACCCCTTCTTCAGGTACGGACCGTACCGGCCGTTGGTCGCCACGATCTCCTCGCCGCTGCCCGGGTCGACCCCGACGGTGCGCGGCAGGGTGAGCAGCTCGATCGCCTCCTCCAAGGTCACGTTGCGGGGGTCCATCCCCGACAGCAGCGACGCCGTCTTGGGCTTGGCGCCGTCGTCGGCCTCCCCCAGCTGCACGTAGGGCCCGTAACGGCCGGCCTTGACCACGACCGGCAGCCCGCTGGAGGGGTCCTCTCCGAGCACCCGGTCGGCGGAGCCCGCGGCGAGCAGCTCCTCCGCGCGTTGCGGGGTGAGCTCGTCGGGTGCCAGGTCCTCGGGTACCGATGCCCGGTCGTCGCCTCTTTGGACATACGGGCCGTAGCGACCGACCCGCAGCACGATCGGCCGGCCGTCGCCGGCGTCGCCTATCGGGATCGAGTTGATCTCCCGTGCGTCGATCTCGGCGAGCTGGTCCGAGACGAGACGCTTGAGACCGAGACCGCTCGCTGCCAGACCGGCCCCGTCGGTCGGTGCCGTCCCGTCCCCACCGGCGGCGATCCCCCGATCGACGGTGCCGAAATAGAACCGGGTCAGCCAGGGCACCGACTCCTCCGCCCCGCGGGCGATCTCGTCGAGGTCTTCTTCCATCTCGGCAGTGAACCCGTAGTCCACCAGCTCCCCGAAATGCTGTTCGAGAAGGGTTATGACCGCGAAGCTGGTCCACGACGGCACCAGAGCGGTACCTTTCTTCCAGGCGTACCCACGGTCCTGGATCGTCTGCATGATCGACGCGTAGGTCGACGGCCGGCCCACCCCGAGCTCTTCGAGCGCCTTGACCAGCGACGCCTCGGTGTAACGCGCGGGCGGGCTGGTGGTGTGCCCCTCCGCCTCGAGGGCCAGCGTGTCGAGGGCGTCGCCGGTCCCGAGCAGCGGTAGACGCACCTCCCGGTCACCGAGCTCGGCGTCTGGGTCGTCGGATCCCTCCACGTAGGCCCGGAGGAACCCGGGGAAGGTGATCACCCGCCCGCTCGTCGCGAGCTCGACGTCCTCTCCCGCAGCGCTGGTCGCCCCGACGCGGACCGCCACGCTGCGGCCCTCGGAGTCGGCCATCTGGGAGGCGACGGTGCGCATCCACACCAGCTCGTAGAGGCGACGGAGGTCGCCCGACAGACCGGTCTGCTCCGGGGTGCGGAAGTTCTCCCCCGCCGGTCGGATCGCCTCGTGGGCCTCCTGGGCGTTCTTCACCTTCTTGTCGTAGCGGCGGGGCTGGGCGGGGACGTAACGATCGCCGTACAGCGCTCGGGCCTGGGCGCGGGCGGCGTCGAGGGCCTGGCTGGACAAGGTCGTCGAGTCGGTGCGCATGTAGGTGATGAACCCCGCCTCGTAGAGGTCCTGGGCGACGCGCATGGTCCGAGCCGAGCTGAAGCGCAGCTTGCGTCCGGCCTCCTGCTGGAGGGTGGAGGTCATGAACGGCGGGGCCGGCGAACGCCTCCAGGGTTTCTCCTCGACGCTGCGGACAGCGAAGTCCCGGCCCTCGAGGCGCTCCACGAGGCTCCTCGCGGCGGGCTCGTCGAGGCGCACCACCTCGTCGCGCGAGAGGGACCCGTCCTCGGAGAAATCCCTCCCCGTAGCGAGACGCCGGCCGTCGAGGGCGACGAGGGTCGCCTGGAAACGACCCTGTCGCTGCTCGGCCAGGTCCTCCCCTCGCAGCTCGAAGGTGCCGGTCAGGTCCCAGTACTGCGCGGCCCGGAAGCGCATCCGGGCCCGTTCCCGCTCCACGAGCAGACGGGTCGCCGGCGACTGCACCCGACCGGCCGACAGGTTGCGCATCACCTTCTTCCACAGCACCGGGGACACCTCGTAGCCGTACAGGCGGTCGAGGATCCGTCGGGTCTCCTGGGCGTCCACCAGCCGACGGTCGAGGTCGCGGCTCTCGGTCACGGCCCGCTCGATCGCCTGAGGGGTGATCTCGTGGAACACCATCCGCTTCACCGGCACCCGGGGAGCGAGCACCTCGAGCAGGTGCCAGGCGATCGACTCACCCTCACGGTCCTCGTCGGTCGCGAGGTACACCTCGCTGGCGTCCTTGAGCAGGGCCTTCAGCTTGCGGACCTGTTCACGCTTGTCGGGGCTCACGACATACAGCGGCTTGAAGTCGTTGTCGACGTCGACACCGAGGCGGGCCCACGGCTCGCCCTTGTAGGCAGGCGGGACGTCGGCGGCGTTGCGCGGAAGGTCCCGGATGTGGCCGATGGAGCTCTCGACCAGGTAGCCGGGGCCGAGGAACCCGGCGATGGTCCGGGCCTTGGCGGGGGACTCGACGATTACGAGGGGCTTGGGCATGGCGATCGCAGGGAGCCTAGGAGCCCGACGGGGGTCTGTCGGTGTAGGGGACGCCCGGGGTGCCCGCCACAGGGTCCGGCGACCCTGCGACAACCGGCTCACCGGACCCGTCGAGCGGCCGCTCCGGCGCCGTCCGCGCGGGTCGGGCACCGGGCTCTCGGTCCGGCTCGGCCTCGTCGACCCCGGCGGGCCGCCGACGCCTGG
>JAKABK010000219.1 GCA_021796905.1 Actinomycetes bacterium | reverse complement strand
GGCGCCGGGAGGCACAACCGGAGGACCCCTCCGGTTGCGCTACCCTGGGCTGTACCGGAGGTTCCTCCGGGACAGCGCAGTAATCCCCTTGCTGCGCGAGCCGCGGGCGGAGGGCGCCACCCGTTTGCCGCCCGGCGACCTGGGCCGACTGCTCGGCTTGGACCGGGCCCCGGAGGTCAAAACGTTGCGCCGCAAGCTGGCCGAGCTCGCCGGGGCCGGCCTCGGCACCCGGCTCCAGGCCAGCCTGGGCGCCCGTCACGCCGCCGGCCGCCCCGAGGGAGGGAGCATCGCAGAACTGGATGATCGGCGCTCTCCGGTCCAGCACAAGGAGCCGGCACCGGCAGCGCGGATTCGGCGATCCGCGCCCCTCCGCTTCCAGGTCGTGCGCCAGCCAGCCCGCCCAGAACAGCTCCCGAGTCGGATCCGTGCTCACGATGGTGGAGCCCGGGGACATCGGCGAGAGCGATGGCCGGTGGTCCGCCGTGCGGTGGCCCGTCGACGGCTGAGGAGCTGTGGGGTTCGGCACCGGGTCCTCCAGCGCCGACCTGACTACCGTCAAGGAGACATCCCACGCTTGGTCCGAGGTGGCGAGGGGCCTTCTCGCTGTGGCCCCTACGGTCGTGGTTCGAATCGGTCGATGAAGCCGAGAACCCGGCGAGTCACGCCTGGCACGACGTCCAACTGCTGAGCGCGGTCGCGCAGGGTCGCGCAGGAGATCAGGCCCGCCTGGACCAGGACCCGCGCGAAGAGGAGGTTTTTGTCGCGTCCGGGACCAGCTTGGAGACGACAAGATCATGGGCGTCGAGGCACCTGGCTTCGCTGGGCTCGGCGTCATCGCGGTCGTAGGCCACGAGCCGCGTGGTCCACCCGGCCGGCAGCACCGCAGTGGTGACGCTCACCCCTTGACCGTAGATGCCGAACATCTCATGGAAGTCGGACCCCTCGCCGATGGCGCCGTCCACTTTGTCCGACTTGAGCTCGTCGGGGTCGTCGAAGAACGCCAGGTCGGCTTCGACGGAACCGTAGGCGTCGGGCGGAAGTTCGGCTTCATCGTGGGTGCCGAGGATGGCCTGACTGCCGATGACGAGGATGTCTGCGTCCTCGGTGATGGTCGCAGCGGCGCGAAGGATGTGCGCCAACTCCTCGCGTGTCACCGTCGGGGCCTTCCCTGGCTCTCGCCGAACGCAGCCAGCACCTGATGGCGTTCTTCGTCGCTGAGCACCCCGGCGAAGGGCGAGTTCTGGCGGAGCTCCCTCGCTCTGAGTGAGCGCGAGGTCAAGGCATCGAGGACCGCGGCGGTGGGCCCGGACAGCAGGCGACCCCATTCGTCGAGCCATCGCGCCGCTTGGCCCCGGGGGTGGCGGGCCTGCAGCTGGGCCAGGTTGGCCTGGGCCCGCGCGAGCACTCCGGTGGGGTCAGCGACCAGCTTCCCGGCGATGGCATGCCCGAGCCACAGGCTGCGCTCCTGATCACGGGTGAGACGCTCGGTACGGCTGCGTAGTTGCACCAGGTCGGCCCGCCGGACCCGCCGGTGGGTGCCGACCGTCGAGAACGGTAGGTCGCCGTTGGTGCACAGGTCGACGATGTGCTGGCGGGAGACGTTCAGGAGCTTTGCGGCCTCACCCGTGGTGAGAAGCTCGTCGCGTTGTCCTTCCTGAGCCAACTCGTAGGTGAGGGACCTCATGCGGGAGAGGATACCAGCAAAGCCAACAAACACAACAAACACGAGTAGCGGTGGTGTTTCTTGGGTAGAGATGCCGGCGCTCGGAGAGGCAGCGAGCCGAGTTGGCGAGTGGTGGTCAGGTCCGTTCGGGGGCCGACGCCTTCGGGTGCGAGAACGTCGATGACGACCAGGCGTCCCGGGTCGCTGCTCCGCCGGCTGTAGCGGTGGGCGATGCCGCCTGGGGACGAGTCGAGCGGCGCTCTCCTCCCACGCTCCTCCCGCAACCCTCCCAAGAATGGTGGTGACCGAGGGTCAATGCCGGTCCCCGGCGGTCAACGCGACGAGGCCCTGAACTGCACGAATGCGCTGGTCAGGGCCTCGATTCCGCTGGTGCCCCCGGGAGGATTCGAACCTCCGCACCCGGCTCCGGAGGCCGGTGCTCTATCCCCTGAGCTACGAGGGCGGGGCCGTTCCCGCCGGGGCGGGACAGGCTGTCGAGCATAGCCCCGAGCGGCGGCCGCCTAGCATCGTGAGGTGCCAGGGGACCGACCAGGAGGCAACAGACCGTCCCTGCTGGAGCGACGTTGATCCCCGACCCGCGCTGCGGGCCGGAGCCGTCGGCGGGAACTGGGGCGGGGCCGCTCCCGCGCTACCTGCTCCCGGACACCGCCGAGGTCGGCCCCGGCGGCGGTCTGTCGATCGGTGGGGTGGACGTGATAGGCCTCTGTGGCGAGATCGGCACCCCGGTGTTCGTCTACGACGAGGACCACCTGCGGGCCCGTTGCCGGGAGGCTCGCTCGGCCTGGGGCGACGGGGCGACCTACGCGTCGAAGGCGTTCTGGTGCAAGGCGATGGCCCGACTGGTAGCCGAGGAGGGACTGGCGGTCGACGTGTCGACCGGCGGGGAGCTGCACGTAGCCCTAGCCGGTGGGGTCCCTGCCGAGCGGATCGTGCTCCACGGCAACAACAAGTCCGAGGCGGAACTGGCGTCCGCTCTCGGGGTCGGAGTCGGCCGGATCGTCGTGGACTCCTTCGACGAGCTGGACCGTCTCGACCGTCTGGTGCCCGAGATCTGCGGGGCGCGCCGGCCGGCAGTCTGGTTGAGGGTAACCCCGGGGATAGAGGCCCACACCCACGAGTACGTTCGCACCGGCCAGGAAGACTCCAAGTTCGGCTTCGGCCTGGCGTCGGGTGCGGCGGCGGCCGCGGTCGCGAGGCTGCGGGCGCGGCGGTCCGTGCTCGACCTGCGCGGGTTGCACGTGCACATCGGGTCGCAGATCTTCGCTCTCGACTCGTTCGCCCGGGCGCTCGAGGTGATCGCCGAGCTCGCGGTGCCGCTCGCTCTACCCGAGCTCGGTGTCGGTGGGGGACTCGGTGTCGGCTACGTGGAGGGCGAACCGACCCCGTCCATATCGGCGTGGGCGTCGACGGTCGGGGCAGCGGTTCGTTCCGCGGGGTGGGCGGAGGGTGTGCGCCTCTTCGCCGAGCCGGGCCGGGCGATCAGCGCTGCCGGCGCGGTGACCTGCTATACGGCCGGGACGATCAAACGCCTCCCGGGGATCCGCACCTACGTGAGCGTCGACGGTGGTATGAGCGACAACCCGAGACCGGTGCTCTACGGGTCCGGCTACGAGACCTTCCTGCCCCGTGCGACCAGCGACCCGCGACCGCAGACGGTCACTCTCGTCGGCAAGCACTGCGAGTCGGGCGACGTGATCGTCCGCGCCGCGAGGTTGCCCGCCGACCTGGAGGTCGGCGACGTGGTGGCCACCCCGGTGACCGGGGCGTACGGGCACTCGATGGCTTCGACCTACAACAAGGTGCCTAGGCCCCCGGTGGTCTTCGTCTCCGGTGGCCGCGCCCGCAGCGTCGTGCGACGGGAGACCTACGAGGACCTCCTACGCCTAGACGTCTGATCCGGATGTCCGGTGCGGTGGGCTGGTCCGGAGGTGAGGTCGGGGTTGGGGGGTCCGGCGCCGCTACCCTGCCGACCCATGCACTCGAAGCGGGTCCGGGTCGGTCTGCTCGGCTGCGGCCATGTTGGTGCGGCGCTCGCCGAGCTGCTCGTCGCCGAGCGCGCACGGATCGCCGATCGCACCGGGACCGAGCTCGAGCTGACCTCGGTGGCGGTGCGCAGCCTCTCTCGGACCCGGCCGGCGTGGGTGCCGTCGGGGTTGCTCACCACCGACGCCCGAGCCGTCGTCACCGATCCCGAAGTGGACGTCGTCGCCGAGGTGATCGGCGGCATCGAGCCGGCGCGCAGCTTGATCCTCGCCGCTCTCGCTGCCGGCAAGCCGGTCGTCACCGCCAACAAGGAGCTGCTGGCGACCTGCGGGGCCGAGCTGTGGGGAGCAGCGGCCGCAGCCGGCCGGGACCTGCTCTTCGAGGCTGCCGTCGCCGGGGGGATCCCGCTGATCCGCCCGCTGCGCGAGTCGCTCGCCGGCGAGCGGATCCACCGGGTCCTCGGCATCGTCAACGGCACCACCAATTACATCCTGTCCCAGATGACCGAGAGCGGGTCGTCCTACGACCAGGCGCTCTCCGAGGCCCAGGGGCTCGGGCTTGCTGAGGCGGACCCGAGCGCCGACGTGGATGGCTTCGACGCGGCAGCCAAGGCGGCGATCATCGCCAACGTCGCCTTCGGGGCCGGGGTGGTTGCTGCCGAGGTCGACCGGGAGGGCATCGCGTCGATCAGTGCCGAGGACATCACCGCGGCCCGCCGGCTCGGCTTCGTGATCAAGCCGTTGGCGGTCGTCGAGGAGGTCGACGGGGCCATCGGTGCCCGGGTGCACCCGGCGATGGTCCCGGCGACCCACCCGTTGGCTTCGGTGCGTGACTCG
>JAKABK010000218.1 GCA_021796905.1 Actinomycetes bacterium | reverse complement strand
TCCGCCCGACGCCGCCGTGACCTCCCCGGCGACTGCACGGGCGCCACCAGGTCGGGATCCATGGGTAGGTCGCGACCCACCCTGTCCGCGGCACGGGTCACGACCGGGCCGGGCGCGCCCGGCTCTCACTAGCTGTAGACACCGACGACCACCGCCTCCGGCCCGAGATGGGCTCCCACGATCGGATCGATCGGACAGCTATACATCGCGTCCCGCCCGAAACCCTCCGCGAGCCGGGCCCGCAGCGCGTCCGGGTCGCGAACGTCACCGTGACCCATCGTCCAGCCGACAATCGCCTCGTCGACGCTGTGCCGGGCGTGGCGGACCAGATCCCTCAGGCCGGCCACGCGATCCCTCGGATGCTCCAACGCGACAGCCCGGCCCCGCAGCGCCAACAGGACCGGGTGCTCCGGGCGGAGGTGGAGGTGGGTCGAATGCGGGAGCCTGATCCGCTCGCTGCGACGGAGGGGCCCGACGTCGGCCACCAGCGCGAAAGTATGCACCCGCTCAGCGGTCCGTGCAACGAGCTCGGCCAGCTCGGCCCAGGACGAACCGGCTCCTGCCGCCTCGTGAACCAAGAAGGCGACCAGACCGGCACCGACGCTGAGCGACCGGCTGTCGACCACGGCGACCGGTGCCGCCGAGCGTTCGGCCGCCTCCCGGGCACGGGACACCGTCGCGCTCAGCTCCCCCGAGACGTGCACCGCGCAGACCTCGCCCCCGGAGCGGTAGGCGTCGGCGAGGGCGTTGACGCTCGGCGGGGTGGTCGAGAAGTGCTTCCCGGCGCGCAGCTCCGCCCAGAACTCTTCGGTGCTGCCCTCGAAGAGCTGGTCGCCCCCCCACACCTCCTGGGCCACGACCCGGACCTCGCCGGAGGCTCGCAGCCCGGGCGGCAGGTCGACGGCGCCGTCCACAACGAGGGTCGGCAACATCTCCGGGACCACTTCAGGCGTGGGCGGCGACAACTGCGATGACCGCGAGTAGAGCGAAGAGCATATAGGCAATGTAGGCTTCGAGCCGACCCGACTGGAGCCGTCCGACGAGGCGGGCGCCGACGAGCAGCGCCGCCCGGGCCGGTCGGTACAGGTAGGTCTCCGCCGGTTCGACCACCGAGGTGCGCACCTCGACGGTCGGTTCGTGGATCCGTTCGCTATCGGCGCTGCCGACGACGACCACCTCCCGGCTGGAGCCGAGGACGTTGCCGAGCACATGGCGCAGGATGTTGGAGTAACCGAAAGAGCTGTAGCGGTCCGGGCCGGCGACCCCCCCGCTCGCCGAGCGCCACGCCGGCACCCGACGCACCCGCAGCAGTCCACCCCTCGATGCGGCCAGCGCCATCAGCCACACCGCAGCGAAGGCGACGGGCATCGTGACATACATCCACGACGGGGAGAACTTGGAGAACGACCCGTACACCGGCTGGAGAACCCAGGGCGAGACCCGGGCGGCTTCGACACTACCGGCCGCGACGACCGGGTCGAGGCCAGCGGCGAGGAAGCGGACCACGAGAGGTGCGACGGCGGCCGGGGCGAGGCAGCAGATCCCGAGGGTCGCGACCCCTACCCGGCCGAGCAGCCCCTCACCGGCGGTCCGTCCGGGTCCCTCCGGCGGGCCGGGGGTGCGGCGCAGCACGCTCAGGCCGATCACCCTGACGAAGCAGAGCGCGGCGACACCGGCGGTGAGCGCCACGAGAGCCCCCGCGACCGCCATCCCGAGACGCAGGGCGAGGTCGTGGAGGCGGTACTCCTGCATGAGCGACTCCATCACGTACCACTCCGAGACGAACCCGATGGTCGGTGGGAGCCCGGCGAGGGTGAGGCAGCCGAGCGAGAAGCAGGTGCCGCTCCAGCGGTAGCGGCGCCCGACGCCGACCAGCTCGTCGAGCCGGTCGGTGCCCTCACCGGTCTCGAAGAACGCCGAGCCGGCGAACAGCACCGACTTGGCGACGGCGTGGGCGAGCACCTGGAGGCTGGCGGCGAGCAGTCCGACCGCTACCAGCTCCCGGCGTCCGGTGGCGGCACCGGCGAGCGCCAGACCGTAGCCGACGAGGATGACCCCGGCGTTCTCGACGCTCGAGTAGGCGACCAGACGGGGGAGCCTCGCTTGGACGGCGGCGAAGACGATCCCGACCAGGGCGGTGATCCCCCCGACGACGAGGACCGTCACCACCAGCGCAACCGGTGGCCGACCGAGAACGCCGAGGAACCGCCAGAGGCCGTAGAAACCGACGTTGGCGGCCAGCCCGGCCATCGCGGCGCGGATCGGCCCCTGGGCGGCGGGGTAGCCGAGCGGCAACCAGACCTGGAACGGCAGGAGCCCCACCTTGGCACCGAAGCCGACGACGAGCAGCCACCACGCCGCTTCGAGGGGAGCACCTCCGACATGGGCCCAGGAGGCGAAGGTGAAGCTGTGGGAGACGCCGGCCAGGAGCAGGAAGCCGACGAGCAGCGCCGCGCCGCTCACCTTCCCGAGCCCGAGGGTCACCCAGCTCGCCCGGATCTCGCTGCCGTCGCGGCGTCCGACGGCCGACAGCACGTAGAACGCGCCTGTCAGGCCCTCCCAGCCGAACAGGAAGCTGAAGGCGTCGTTGGCGAGGACCACCACGACCACCGAGGCGAGCAGCAGGAGGTAGCCGGCCCCGCTCCCCCGGCTCGCGATCCGCCCGGGCGGGCGGGACCAGGCGACCAGGCAGGCGGAGATCGCGAAGGCCAGGCCGCCGACCAGGGTGAGGAACATCCCGGCGAGCGGGTCGAGCCTGAGGCTCGACTCCCCCACCCCGAGCGAGGTCCCGAGATCGATGACCCCGGAGGTGCCCTCGACCGCCGCGGCCCCGAGCGCGCAGACGAGACCTCCCCCGACGAGGCCGGCCCAGTAGGGCACGACCCGGGTGGCCACCGAGCGGGGTCCGAACCCGAGGTCCACCGCCGCGCCCGCACCGAAGAGCGCGAAGGTCGCTACGAGCAGGGCGACGGTCACCGGCGCCTCCCGCGTCCGGCGGCCCCGAGACGGCCCATGGCGAGCAGGAGCCCGTGGAGGATGCTGAACGGGCTCGGCGGCGAACCGGGGACCCACACGTCGACCGCCACGATGCCGGCGATCCCCCCGCGGGTGGCGTAGGTGGGGTGCACCAGGCCGCCGCTCACCGCGTCGGTGCCCGCAGCGAGCACCACCTTCGGATGGGGCATCGCTTCGTAGGTGCGCACGAGCGGCTCGATCATGCCGGCCGTGCCGGCACCGGTGACGAGCAGCAGGTCGGCGTGGCGGGGGGAGGCGGTGAAGAAGATCCCGAGCCGGTGGAGGTCGTATATCGGCCCGGTGAGAGCCGCGATCTCCCACTCCGCCGAGCCGTCCGATCCGGCGTCGACGTGGCGGACGTGCAGCGAGCGGCCGAAGCTCCGGACGCGTGCGGCCAGCTCGGCGGCGACTTTCGCCTCCAGCTCGCCGTCTCCCTCGTCGGGTGGTGTCACCAGCAGGCGGCGGGCGAGCCGGCCGGTCTCGATCGACGCCTCGTAGGCGAAGACCTCCGGGCGCGACGCCACGCAGCGACCGCAGAGGATGCAGCGTCCCCGGTCGACGGTCACCCGCCGCTCGACGCCGATCGCACCGGTCGGGCAGATCCCGGCGAGCCCGTCGAGGGTCTCGGGCGGCGGCTGGTCGGTGACGGTCACCGCCGCGGCGAAACCCTCGCCGTAACCGTCGGGACGGCGCGGGTAGCGGGTGGTGACGACACCTTCCCGCAGCCCTCGGGTGACCCACGGCATCAGCCGGCCACCCCGGCTATCGACAGCCCGAAGCTCGCCTCGATGAACACGAAGTCGGTGAGGATGTCACCCCGGAACGCCCGGGGGAACAGGGCGAAGTTGTGGAAGGCCGCGCAGCGGGGCTTCACGGCCACCAGGGCGCCGTGGTCGACCTCGACCAGGTAGAGCAGCTCACCTTGGGGTGCCTCCACCGCCGCCAGGGCGATCCCGTCGGCCGGCTCGCCCGGCTCCTCGCGCCAGCGGGGGTCGCCCATCCCCTGGAGCGAGCCGAGCGCGGCGTCGACGAGACGGAACGACTCGTGGACCTCCTCGACCCGCACCCGCTGGCGGGCGAGGGCGTCCCCTTCCTGCCAGCCCGCCGCCGGTCCGAAACCGAGGCTGCGGTAGGCGCCGTAGGGACGGCTGGAGCGGGTGTCGTCCACCACTCCGGAGCCGCGTCCGACAGGACCGAGCCCGCCGTGGTCGGACACCAGTTCCGCCGGCAGCACGCCCGCGGCCCGCAAACGGTCGAGGAACGACGGGGTCTCCATCAACGCCGACAGGTCGGTGGCCACCGCCCGGGCGATACCGGACAGCTGGCGGCGGGCGTCGGCGGGCGGGATCCGAAGCGGCCCGCTCACCCCGCCGGGGACGACGACACCCCGGCCGAAACGGTTGGAGCACATCGCGGCCCGCAGGCGCATCAAGCGCTCCTTGTGGGTCGCGAGGCGGGCGTTGGCGACCACCTGGTAGGAGCCCTCGGT